>NZ_JBHVEG010000148.1:0-15793 GCF_042802395.1 Promicromonospora sp. NPDC057488 | reverse complement strand
CAGGGCCTGGGCCGCCGCGACCGGTGCTCCGCCCGTATCCCGGGGGGCGCGTCCCGCTAGTGCGCCCGCTCCACCAGCGCCGTCGCAAGCGCGGTGAGCGACTGCCCGGCGACGGCCGGGACGGTCACGCCCTGCAGCACGTCCAGGTCCGCCGCCTCCGGGGCGCTGCCCGCGGCGCCGCACAGCGCGCCGACCAGGGCGGGCAGGCTGTCCTGGTGCCGGGTGACCGACAGCGCCAGGGGCAGGGCCGCGGCGTGGTCGCCCTCGGTCAGGACGAGGAGGGCGATCGCGAGCGGGAGGGTCTCGGCGACCGTGCCCGGGTGGCTGTAGGTGCGCGGGGCGAACCGGGCCACGAGCGCGGGGACGGCCCCGAAGGGGGTGCGCGCGTCGTCGGCGATCGCGAGGGCGTCGCGCACGCCGTCGGCGAGCCAGTCGTCGGCGGCGAGGTCCTCGTCGGCGGCGGCCAGGGCGTCCCGGGCCGGCGCGCCCTGGAGCAGGTGGCCCACCAGACGCGCGAAGGCGGCGGCCGCGTGGACCCCGATGCCGTCGTGCGTGATGGTCGCGTAGGTGCGCGCGAGCCCGGCCGCGGCTGCCGGGTCGGCCGTGGCGATGGCCGCGGCCAGGGCGCCGGGCAGCGCGGTGTCGTCGTAGAAGGCCGGGTTGTCGGCGCCGGTGTGGGGTGGGCGCAGCCCTGCCTCCGCGTTGAGCAGCGCGGACCGCTGCGCGGCGCTGGTCCAGGTGTCGGGGGCGTCGAGCAGGGCGCGCCAGGTGCCGAACAGGGCGTCCTGGTCCCGGCCCGGGGCCTCCAGCAGGACGCGGGCGGCGACGGCGAAGGTGTCGGTGTCGTCGGTCGCCACGAGCGCCGGCGCGTCGATGGCCGTCAGGACGAACGGCACCACGGGCCGCAGCACCCTGGACTCGTCCAGCTCCAGCGCCCCCTTGCGGAGCATCTGCCGCACCCACGGGTCGCGGACGGTCCGGTGCTCGCTGGCCGGCGCGCCCAGGGCGTCGCCCAGGGCCAGCCCGCGCACGGCGCCCACGGCGCGGTCGAGGCGGTCGGTCATGCTCGGGTCTCCTTGCCACGGTCCGCGTCGCCACGGACGTCGTCGGTGGTCGCACTGCCGGTGGTCGCGCTGCCGGTGGTCGCACGGTCGGTCTGCGCCCGCTCGGCCAGCGCGTCGGCCAGGTCCACCAGGTCGGTGCCGGCCGTCGCTGCGATGCACTGGCCTGTCACGGACCGCACCTGGGCGACGTGCGCCGGGTCGAGCGCGCTCGCGCCGTGCAGGGCGCCGGCCACGGCGCCGGCCATGGCCGCGATGGTGTCGGAGTCCCGGCCGATGTTGACGCCGGACTCGATGGCGCCGAGCGTGCCGTCGTTGGCCCGCAGCAGCCCGATCGTCAGCGCGACGGCCTCGGGGGCGACGTCGGCCCACATGTAGTGCCGCAGCGGGATGGTCGCGAAGAGGGCCTCCTCGGCCTCCTCCGGGGAGCCGGCGCGCGCGGCGATGTCGAGCGCGCGGCGCGCCGTGCGCGCCGACCAGGAGTCCTCGGGCATCGCCGCGAGCATGGCGTCCAGCACGGGGTCGACGTCGTCCTCGACCATGGCGACGGCGACACCGGCGGCGATCGCCTGGGCGCACCAGATGCCGTCGCGCGAGTGGCTGACCTCGGCGTCGGCCCGCGCCATGCGGATCGCGAGCGCGGGGTCCCCGGCGGCGTAGACGCCGATCGGGGCGACGCGCATGGCGGCGCCGTCGCTCCAGGTCTCGGCGTTGCGCTGCCCACTGGCGGGCGGCGTCATGCCGGCGTGGAGGTTGGCGATCGCGATCATCTCGCTGAAGCCGGCCCGGTTGAACCCGGTGCGCTGCGCGCGCAGGGCGTCCAGCCAGGTGTCGGCCACCACCGCGGAGGTCAGGTCCGCGCCCGCCCGCAGCACGCCGCGGGCGCACAGGACCGCGTACTCGGTGTCGTCCGTGCCGGCGGCGTCGGGGTCGACGAAGCCGCGCACCCGGCCCCACTTCTCGCGGATCGCGGGAAGGGTCATGCCCTCCGTCGGCGCGCCCATGGCGTCACCGATCGCCAGGCCGAGCAGCGCTCCGCGCGCACGGTCGTTGTTCATGCTCCTCCGGTCCTCGCCTCTCGTTCCTGCGACGGCGTCCTCGGCCGGCAACGTCTTCGGCCGGCAACTTCGTCAGGCAACGCCGCCTCGAAACGTAACGTTTTGCATCAATCAGCCAGGCGAGCATGCGGGTTGCCGAGATGTTTGCGCACCTTTTTGCGCTTGTGTCTTGCATCACAGGGTGACTTTGCAGGATGCTACTCCAAAACCTTTTGCGCACGCCGGGACGCACAACAGGTCGACGAGGAGCGGGTGGAGGAGCGGGTGATGGTCGGAATACGCGAGGTGGCCGAGGTCGCAGGCGTGAGCATGTCGACGGTCTCGCAGGTCGTCTCGGGCAACCGGCCCGTCTCGGCGGCCACCCGGGCCCGGGTCGAGGCCGCGATCACCCACCTCGGCTACCGCGCCCATCCCGGCGCGTCCCAGCTCCGCGGCGGGCGCACCGGCACGATCGCCCTGATCGTGCCGACCCTGGAGAACCCGTTCTACCCGCTGGTCGCCGCCGGCATGCAGGACGTGCTCGTGCCCCGCGACATCCTGCTGACCGTCACCGACGCCAGCGGCATGGACCGCTCGACCAACGCCATCCACCGCCTCCTGTCGCGCCGCGTCGACGCGATGGTGGCCGCGCCGTTCGGCATCCCCGCGGCCGGCCTCGCCGAGCTGCACGACGCCGGCATCCCCTTCGTCACCCTCGGCGAGGAGCCGCCGGGCGGCGGCGACTACGTGCACAGCGACGACGTCCGCGGCGCCCGCGAGGTCACCGCGCACCTGGTCGCCCGCGGCCGCCGGCGCATCGCCTTCCTGGGCGGCGAGGAGTCCGTGATCCCCACCCAGCAGCGCCTGGAGGGCTACCGGGCCGCCCTGCAGGCGGCCGGCCTCCCCTTCCGGGACGACGACGTCGTGTTCACCGAGTACACGCGACAGGGCGGCCGCGACGGCGCCGCGCTGCTGCTGGACCGCGACGACCGGCCCGACGCGATCGTCGCGGCCAACGACCTGATCGCCATCGGCGTGCTCGACGTGACCAGGGCCCGCGGGCTGCGCGTGCCGGAGGACGTCGCGCTGACCGGCTACGACGACATCGACGCGGCGTCCCTGGTCAGCCCGCCGCTGACCACCATCGAGAACCCGGCCCGCGAGATCGGGCGCGCGTGCGCGCGCCTGCTGCTGGAGCGGCTCGACGGCGACGTCACCGAGGTGACGCGCGCCGTGGCCCTGTCCAACCGGCTGGTCGTGCGCGACTCCACCTGACCCCGCTCCCCCGTTCGTTCCACCTGTTCTATCCGCCTGGCACCATCCACCCTCGCGAGAGAGACACGAAACCTTGAGAATCACCAAGCGCGCACTGGCTCCGATCGGCTTCGCCGCCGCGGTCTCGGTCGTCCTGGCCGGCTGCGTGAGCGGCGGCGGCAGCGCCGGCACCGCGGTCACCTACTGGGGGGCGTTCTACGCGCCGAGCACCGAGGAGGCCTTCCAGGAGATCTTCGTCGACGGGTTCAACGCCGACGGTGACGCGCAGGTCGACATGGAGGTCAAGGAGCTGACCACCATCGGGCAGCTCACCGACACGGCGGTCTCGGCCGGGCAGGCGCCCGACATCGTGTACTCGGACGGCCCGTCGTCGGCCTCCGACTTCGCCCGCGCGGAGCGCACCGTCCCGCTCGACGAGTACGCGAAGGAGTACGGCTGGCAGGACACGTTCCTGCCCTGGGCCTACGAGCTCAGCACCGTCGACGGCAAGGTCTCCTCCGTGCCGGCCAGCTACGGCTCGATGGTGCTGTACTACAACTCGGCGGTGTTCGAGGAGCACGGCTGGACCCCGCCGACCACGCTCGCGGAGTTCGAGCAGGTCGCCAAGGAGGCCGACGAGGCGGGCATGGTGCCGCTCGGCGGCGGGAACGCCGGCTACCAGGGCATGAGCGAGTGGCTCGTCACGGCGGTCCTCAACGCGGCCGTCGGGCCCGAGAAGATCCACGACGTCCTGACCGGCGAGGCCAAGTTCACCGACCCGGAGTTCGTCTCGGCGATCGAGCTGATCCAGGACTGGATCGACAAGGGCTGGCTGGCCGGCGGCGCGGAGTCCTACTTCACCACGGACGACACCGCGAACGTGACCGGCCTGGCCAACGGCACCACCGCCATGTACCTCAGCGGCACGTGGTCGTTCAACTCCCTCTCGGAGGTGTTCGAGGACCCGTCGCAGTGGGCCTGGGCGCCGCTGCCGTCGCTGAGCGACTCGGTCGAGCCGGGCGTGTTCCCCCTCGCGATCGGCACCGCGCTGTCCGTCAGCGCCGACTCCGCCGATCCCGACACGGCGGCCGGGTTCATCGACTACGTGGCCGGCGACGTTGACCGGGCGCTGGAGTACACGGCGCGCACGGGCGAGAACCCGCCCCCGCTGGCGGTCAGCGCCGACCAGTTCCCCGAAGAGGTCGACGACCGCACCGTGGACCTCTACAGCCAGATCCCCGAGTCGACGAACGTCGGCTACGCGACCTGGACCTTCTTCCCGCCGAAGACGGACTCCTACCTCATCACCGAGTTCGACAAGGTGGTGACCGGCGACAGCACCGCGGAGCAGTACCTGGCCGGGATGCAGGACGTCTTCGACGAGGAGTTCGACGCCGGTACGACCCTGACTCCTTTCACCCCCCAGAGCCAGGGCTGACCGGTGACCACAGAGACAGCGACCACCGGGGCCTCGCTGGCGGCGGCCCCGGTGCGTCGCGAACCGCGGCCGGCCCTCCGGGGCCGGCCGCTGGGGGCCAGGCGACAGCGCCGGCTCCTGGCGTGGCTGTTCGTGGCTCCGCTGCTCGTGGTCAACCTGCTGGTCATCACCGGGCCCGGTCTGGCCTCGGTGTTCTACTCGTTCACCGACTGGGACGGGCTGAGCACGCCCCGGTTCGTGGGGCTGGCGAACTACGCCGAGATGCTCCGGTCGGGCGCGGTCGGCAGCGCGCTGCTGCACAACGTCCTGTGGACCCTGTTCTTCCTGGTCGTCCCCATGGGGATGGGCCTGGTGGGCGCGTTCCTGCTGTCCCGCCTGCGCCGGTACCAGGCGATCTTCCGCGTCCTCTACTTCATCCCATACGTATTGGCGACGGTCGTGTCCGCCGCCGTCTGGCGGCAGATCCTCGACCCCGACGGCGGGATCGGCGCCGCCCTGGCGACCCTGGGCATCCCGTTCCTCGCGGACGTGAACTTCCTCGGCAACCCGTCGCTCGCCCTGGGCTCGGTCGCCTTCGTGAACACCTGGCAGTGGTGGGGCTTCCTGCTGGTGATCTTCCTGGCCTCGATGCAGTCGGTGGACCCGGCCCTGTACGAGGCCGTGCGGCTCGACGGCGCCGGGCCGGTGCGCGAGTTCTGGCACATCACGCTGCCGATGATCCGGCCGACGCTGGTCTTCCTGGGCCTGATGACGATCATCTGGTCGTTCCTCGTCTTCGACTACGTCTACGTGCTCACGCAGGGCGGACCGGCCGGGTCCACCGACGTGCTCAGCACGGTGCTCTACCGCGAGGCCTTCCAGAACCAGCGCCACGGCTACGCCTCCGCCGTCGCCATGCTGCTCTCGGCGATCAGCGCCGCGACCGTGCTCGGCTACCTCGCGCTGCGCCGACGACTGCGATGGGACATCTGATGGGCACCACCGCCCGCCGCGCCCAGCCCGTGAGCTGGATCGTCCTGGGGCTGCTCGCCCTGTACGCGCTCGGCCCGCTGCTGGTGTTCGCGTTCAACGCGCTCAAGTCCGCCCGCGAGATCGACAGCAACCCGCTGGGGCTCCCGCAGTCGTGGAGCTGGGGCAACTTCGCCGTGGCCTGGGAGCGCGCCCACATGGGCGGCGCTCTCCTGAACAGCCTGGTCATCGCGGTGGCCACCGCGGCGGGCGTCGCGCTGATCGCCACCATGGCCGCCTACGCCATGACCCGCCTGGACCTGCCCGGCGGCGGCGCGTGGATCCTGTGGCTGCTGGTGTCCTCGTCGCTGCCGATCCAGCTGTTCCTGGTACCGCTGGTGAGCTGGTGGTCGACGCTGGGCCTCTACAACCAGCCCGTCGGCCTGATCATCATCTACTGGGCCGTGTACAGCCCGTTCGCCACCCTGCTCGTGCGGGCGTTCCTGATCGGCATGCCCAAGGAGTACGAGGAGGCCGCGCGGCTGGACGGCGCCGGCGAGCTCGGCGTGTTCGCCCGCATCGTGCTGCCGATGATCCGGCCCGCGGTCCTGACCGCCGCCCTCGTGTCCGGGCTGCAGGCCTACAACGAGTTCATGCTCGCCGTCACGTTCATCCAGGACCGCGACTTCCAGCCCGTCGCACTCTCGCTCTACTCGTTCCAGCAGGGATTCACGACCGACTGGTCCCTGGTCAGCGCGGCCGGGCTGCTCATGGCCCTGCCCGTCGTCGTGCTCTTCCTGACCATGCAACGCACCTTCATCGACGGCTACGTCTCCCGCGGCATCGCCGTATGAGCCGGCCGTCCTCGCCCCGGGATTCCCGACCAGACCAAGGAGTGTCCATGCCTTCCGCGAAGGAAATCCTGCACACCACCGCGGCCGACCAGATCGACCTCGGCCTGGTGGACCTCGTCACCGTCGAGAACTACAACCGACTGGTCGGAGCCATGCTCGTGGCCAGCGACAACCACCGCCTCATGATGGAAGACCTCGGCGACGACGAGATACACGCGTGGTCCTGGACCCCGTGGGTCGACGGCAGGTTCGGCAAGACCAGCGTCACCCGGGACGAGCTCGTGGCCCGGCTCGCGGTCGAGCGCTGGCTCACGGACGCCCCGCCCATCCAGCGCGAGCCCGAGTGGGACATCTCCACCGTGCTGTCGGCCGACGAGGACTGGCGCTGAGGTAGCACGTCGTCCAGTGGTGGCGGCAGCTGGGGCGACGTGGCGCCCCGGCTCGCCCGCACACCAGGTCGCCCCGCGCTGAAACAGATTTCTAACCGTTGTTGTTGCAGTAGACGGTTAGAAGAATGTTCGCGCACCATCGACCAGCGGGGATGCCCCCCGCAGGACGGCTCATGCACACACATCACCCGCGGCCTCCGGCCCAGTGGCACCCCGGGGAGACGGCGATGCACCGCCTGCTCGGGGTGCCCCCGCAGGACAACCCGACGATCCCCGGCCTGCCCGCCGCG
This sequence comes from Promicromonospora sp. NPDC057488, assembly GCF_042802395.1. Classification (NCBI taxonomy): domain Bacteria; kingdom Bacillati; phylum Actinomycetota; class Actinomycetes; order Micrococcales; family Promicromonosporaceae; genus Promicromonospora; species Promicromonospora sp. NPDC057488. The sequence goes on along the minus strand of NZ_JBHVEG010000148.1, from coordinate 8,522 downwards.
TACGCGCAGTGGATGGCGCAGAGCCCCCTCCTGGCGCTGGGGACCGTCGACCAGGACGACCGCATCTGGACCACGCTCCTCGGCGGACGGGCCGGGGTGGTCAGACCGATCGCCGCCGGCGTGCTGGGGCTGTCCACGCCCGCGCACCTCGGGGCCCCGACCAGCGGTGAGGGAGACGGCGAGGGCGAGGGCGCTGCTCCGGGCCGGACCGGGTTCGACCCCGTCCTGGAGGCCCTGTTCACGGGCCCCCAGGACGGGAACGCCGTCGACCACGCGGACGGGAAGCTGGTGGCCGGCCTCGCGATGGACCTGGAGCAGCGGACCCGGGTCAAGCTCGCGGGGCGGATGCTGCGCGGCATCGTCCTGGAGCAGGACGCCACCGCCACCACCGGCCCGACGGATCCGTCCCGCGTGGACGTGCAGCTCGCCCTGGCGATCGACGAGACCCTCGGCAACTGCCCGAAGTACCTGAACCGCAAGTCCGTGTGGCCCCACGAGGCGGCGCCTCGCCTGGTCAGCGACTCGCTCCCCCTGACCGACGAGGCCGTGCGGCTCGTCGGCCGGTCGGACATCTTCTTCCTCTCCAGCCGGCACGGCGCCGAGAGCATGGACACGAACAACCGCGGCGGCGCGCCCGGGTTCGTGCGAGTCCTCAGCAACTCCGCGGACGACGGGGTGAGCCTGGTCTACCCGGAGTACTCGGGGAACCGGCTCTTCCAGACGCTCGGGAACCTGCGGGCCGACCCGGCGGTCGGGATCACGTTCCCCGACTTCGAGACCGGGGACGTCCTCTACCTCACCGGGCGGGCGGAGATCCTCGTCGGCGCCGACGCCGCCGCGGTGCTGCCGCACAGCCGGATGGCGGTCAAGGTCACGATCGACGCGGCCCGCTTCGTGAGCGACGGGCTGCCGTTCCGCGGCCGCCTGCTGGACCCCTCCCCCTACAACCCGCCGGTGCGCCGGCTGGCACGGGAGATCGACGGCACGGGCGAGGCCGACGCCGAAGCCGTCGCCGTCGCCGTCGCGCAACCCGACGGACGGTCCGGGGGCACCGCGGTCGCGACCCTGGTCCGCTCGACCCCGATCACCCCGACGGTCACGCGCCACACCTTCCGGCTGTCGCCCGCCCCGGCGTCCCCGGGGTCGGACGAGGAGTTCCCGCGCCTCGCCCCGTGGCGGCCCGGGCAGCACGTCACGCTCGACTTCTCGGCCCACCTCGACCAGGGGTGGTCGCACATGCGGGACCACGACCCGGCGTCGCTCAACGACGACTACATCAGGTCGTTCACGGTCTCGAGCCCGCCCCCGCGCCGGACGGGCTCCCTGGCCGACGTCGAGCTCGACGTCACGGTCCGCCGGCACGGCCCGGTCACGCGCCTCCTGGCGGGGTGGCCGTCGGGAGCGACGCTGACGGTTCCCGTCCTCGGGTTCGACGGCGCAGGGTTCGACGGCGCGGGAATCGACGGCGCAGCGGATCACCCGGCATCGGACGAGGACCTCGTCATGGTGGCCGGCGGCGTCGGCATCACGCCTTTCATGACGCTCTCCGGCCCACGCTCGTCCATCTTGTGGAGCCTGAACGCCGACGACCTGCCGCTCGCCGTGGACGTCGCCGAGAAGATCGGGACCCGGTCCAGGGTCACGCTGTTCGTGACCGGCGAGATCGGCCCGAGCGGGCAGCGCGACCTCCAAGCGCTGGCCCGGCTCGGCGTCGACGTCCGCACCCGGCGGATGAGCAGGGACGACGTCGTGCACGCCGGAACCGAGGGGCACCGGCGGTTCCGCGTGTGCGCCGGGCCGGGCCTGCGGCGGTCGCTGCTGGACTGGCTGGCCGACGAGCAGGTCAGCCTCGTGGACTTCGACTACTAGCCGGGAGGGCCTGATGAAGATCAGGGTTTCTGCGATGCCGGAACGACTGCTGGTCGGGGAGACGATGTCGCTCGACCTCGTGAACACCGAGTGGATCGACCACGGCAACATGGTCGACTTCCTCGCCGCCGACGGCGCGCCCGAGCTCTGGTTCCGCGAGTACGGTTTCGACCCCGCGGAGCAGGACGTCGACGCCCTGCGGGCCTCGCGCAGCGCGATCCGGTCGCTCCTTGACTCCCCCGGCGCCGACGCGGACGCCCGCCTGAACGACGTCCTGTCCCACGGGTACGAGAGCACGCGCGTCACGGACGGGCGCCCCGAGACCGCGCCCACCGCGGATGCGGGCTGGGGCGCGGCCTGGTCGGCGGCGCGGGCGTTCACCGAGCTGCTCACCGCGCACCCCGACCGGATCCGGCAGTGCGCCCACCCGGACTGCGTCCTGTGGTTCTACGACACCTCGCGCAACGGCCGCAGGCGCTGGCACTCGATGGAGACGTGCGGCGCCCGGACCAAGTCCGCGCGGCACTACCGGCGGTACGTGAGCGACGAGACCGCGAGAGCGGACGGCACCGCCCCCGTCGCCTAGCCCGGCCGCCCTCGTGCAGGTCCGTATGCTCAGCGCGTGAACGTCAGACACCGCGCCGTGCGGCCGAGCACCTGGGTCGTCCTCGCGATGGTCGTTCTCGCGGCCGCCTGCGTCCTGAGCGGCCTGCTGCCCGCTCAGGACGCCCGGGCCGTCGGCGCGCGCACCGCCCCCGTGCTCGGGTTCGTCGTCGCCATCACGATCGTCGCCGAGCTGGCGCGCGACGCCTCGGTGTTCGAGGTGCTCGCGCAGCTCCTCGGCCGCTGGGGCCGGCGGCGCATGGTCGTGCTGTGGGTGTGGGTGGTGCTGCTGGCCGTGGTCAGCACGGTGTTCCTCTCCCTCGACACCACCGCGGTCATCCTGACGCCGCTCGTCGTGCTGCTCGCGCAGAGCATCGGGATCTCGCCCCTGCCGTTCGCGCTGGCGACCATCTGGCTGGCGAACACGGCGTCGCTGCTGCTGCCGGTCTCCAACCTGACCAACCTGCTCGCCGCACCGGCGATGGGCGACCACCCCTCCGCGTTCCTCGCGCTGAGCTGGGCACCGGCCCTCGTCGGCGTCGTGGTGCCCGTCGCGATCCTGACGGTCCGGTACCGGGGCGTCCTGTTCTCGACCTACCAGGTCCCGCCGCAGCGGGTCCCCGCCGACCCCGTGCTGTTCTGGGGCGCGGCGCTGGTGCTCCTGGTGCTGCTGCCGCTGCTCGCGTTCACGCCGCACGTGTGGGTCCCCGCGACGGCCGCCGCCGTCGTGCTCGCCGTCCTGTTCCTCGTCCGACGACGGAGCGCGCTGCGGCCCGCGCTGGTGCCGTGGCAGGCCCTCGGGATCGCCGGGTCGCTGTTCGTCCTGGTCGAGACGGCGCACGCCCACGGCCTCACGGCGCTGCTGGCGGCGGTGACCGGTGCGGGCCACGGCCCGGGCGAGCTGCTGCGCGTCGCGGGGCTCGGCGCGCTGACCGCTAACGGCATCAACAACCTGCCCGCCTACCTCGTGCTGGAGCCGATCGCCGCGGGCGACCCCGTCGTGCTGATGGCGCTCCTGATCGGCGTGAACCTGGGCCCGCTGGTCACGCCGTGGGCCTCGCTGGCGACGCTGCTGTGGCACCAGCGCGTCGTCGCGCTCGGTGTCCCGGTCCCCTGGGGCCGCTTCGCCGCCTGGGGCCTGGTCGCGGCGGTGCCCACCGTGGGCCTGGCCGCCCTGGCACTGGCCGCCGTCGGCGGATAAGGCCCGACGGACGGACCGCGGTCACTCCCGCAGGCGGTCACTCCCGCAGAAGGAACAGCTGCACGACCGCCAAGGACTCCCGCACGTAGTCGACCGGAACGGTGTACCACGGCGTCGTGGCGTGCATCGAGGCGCTGTCGAGCCCCGCGATCCCGGACAGCCGGCTCGCCCGGAAGACGTGGTAGTCGTTCGTGACGAAGACCGTCGTGTACCGCTCCCCCAGCCGGGCATCCAGCAGGCCCTTCGTGAGGACGAAGTTCTCGTGGGTGCTCGTCGACCGGTCCTCCATGAGGATCGCGCCCTCAGGAATGCCCCGCGAGACCAGGAATCTCTTCATGGCGAGCGCCTCGGTGACGGACTCCCCCGGACCTTGCCCTCCGGAGACGACGACCAGGGCATCGGGGTTGGCCTCGTGGTACTCGACGGCCGTCTCCAGCCTTTCCCGCAGTGCCGGGGTGACGGCCTCACCCTTGATCGCGGTGCCGAGGACGATGACGGCGTCCTCGTCGTAGGAGACCGTGTCCACCCGGCCGAGGGCCGCGACGGACGAGATGGCGAGGATGACCGCCGCGTTGGCGACCAGCAGCGAGATCCTCAGCGCCTTGGGAAACCCACTTCTGGTCCGGGCTCGGACCTTCTCGTGAAACAGCCCGTAGAGCAGGTAGACGACGCCGATCGCGAACGCCGCGATGACGCCCGAATTCACGCTGATGATCGATGCGACGAGCAGCGCATCCCCGATCAGAAGTGCCCCGGCAGCCATGAAGAGGATCTTGACGAAGGTTTCCAACTCAGTGCTCACCGGTAAAGCGCAGGAGGACGTGCCCGTCGTCCGAGGCCCAGACATGGCCGACCCATTGGAGGTCCCGGACGGCTGGGCGACGGCCGGTGACGAGACGTGGGGCGATCCGCGACCACGCGTCCTCGGCCGAGCCGTTCACGAAGAGCGTCAGCCCGTCCGGGTAGACGTCCGTGACCACGACGGCGCCGTCGGCCAGCAGCTCTCGCCCCAGTTTTCGGTCGACGCGCTGCGGCGTACGGCGGTAGACGACGCCGTCCGGCCCGCGCAGTGACCCGTCAGGCAGCTCGTCGAGCTCCCGCCGCCGATTTTCCATGACGGGAGACTACGGTGCCGCGCGGTCGCGATGACCGGGCCGATCCGGTGTTCGCCTACCGCGGCCAGGGTCGCCCCGTGATCTGCTCGATGTCCTGGTTGAACTGGCGCAGGTCGGCGATGAAGCCGTCGAGCCGCTCGGGCGTCCAGCCGGCGACCACCTGGGTGATCCCGTCGACGACGACCTCGCGGTTCGCCCGGAGCATCTCGCGCCCCTTGCGCGTCATGCGGAACTTGCGCGCGATCCCGCCGTCCGGGTCGAGCGTGCGCTCCACGAGCCCGTCCTTGAGCAGGGCGGCGGTCTGCCGGGTGAGCGTGGAGGGTGCGAGGCCGAAAGCCTCGACGAGGTCGGTCACCGACATGGGGCCCTGCACCTCGATCCGGCTCAGGAGCACGTAGGCGCTGCGGTCCAGACCTTCGGCGCCGGCCAGGCGGTGCGGCGCGGTCATCTCCCGCTGCCGGGTGAGGATCATCAGCTCCCGCTCGATCCGTTCCCCGGTCTGCCGGGCGTCCGTCTCGGTCGACCTGGGCTCCCGCGTCTGCATGCGGCCAGGATACGGCAGCCGTTGTGCACCATGCGCAGAGATTGCATGATGCACTGGTTGTGCATCATGCACTGCGTGTGTAGCGTGCGTCGTCATGACGGTTTCACCCTCCCTGCGCTACCCGCTGCCCTACGACGGCGCACTGGACGCCCCCGACGAGTGGGAGCGGCTGCGCCGACAGTGCCCCGTCGCCGGGATCGAGCTGCCCAGCGGCGACCACGCGACCCTGCTCACCCAGCACGCGGACGTCCGGCAGCTCCTCTCGGACGCGCGCTTCGTCCGCCCGACGGCGCAGGACGGCTCCGCCCGGATCGTGCCGGACGGCGAGGGCGGGGCCGTGGCGTCGAACGAGACGAGCGCGCTCGCCGTGCCCACCAAGGGCGCGGAGCACCAGCAGTGGCGCCGCCTGGTGGGCAAGTGGTTCACCGCCAGGCGCATGACCGCCCTGCGCCCCGGGATGACCGAGATCGCCGACCGGCTCATCGACGAGATGATCGAGTCCGGCCGGCCCGCGGACCTCAAGGCCCACCTCGGGTTCCTGCTGCCGGTGTACGTCATCTGCGACATGCTCGGCGTGCCCCCGGAGGACCGGGACCGGTTCTCCCACTGGTCCGACGCGCTGCTCAGCATCAACCGGTTCACCCGCGAGGAGACCGACCGCGCGCAGGCCGAGTTCGTGCAGTACATGGCCGGGCACGTCGCGGCCAAGCGGGAGCAGCCGGCCGACGACATCATCAGCATGCTCATCCAGGACTCCGCCGAGGACGGTCAGGGCCTGACCGACCAGCAGATCCTCGGGACCGCCATGGGGCTGCTGGTGGCCGGCCACGAGACCACCGCCAACATGATCGGCAAGATGGTCGCGCTGCTCCTGGCGGACCGCAGCCGCTGGGAGCAGCTGGTCGCCGACCCCTCGCTGGTCCGGACCGCCGTCGAGGAGTCGCTGCGCTTCGACACCAACCTGGGGTTCGGCCTGCGCCGCTTCATCAGCGAGGACGTCGAGATCGGCGGCGAGACCCTGCCGCGCGGCACCACCGTCGTGTGCAGCCAGACCGCCGCCAACCGGGACGAGGCCGTCTTCGACCACGCGGACGAGATGGACCTGACCCGCAGCCCCAACCCGCACCTCATCTTCGGCGCCGGGCCGCACTCCTGCCTGGGCCAGGCCCTCGCGCGCACCGAGCTGCAGGTGGTCCTCGAGGTGCTGCTGCGCAGGCTGCCCACCCTCGAGCTGGCCGTCCCGACGAGCGAGCTGACCCGGATCGAGGGTCTCGTCGTCGGCGGCCTGCGGGAGGTCCCCGTCCGCTGGTGACCGCGGGACCAGTTTCTACGTAGACCAGCGATCGACGTCCCGGGACGAACGCAGACCTCGTTCAGACGAGCAGCTCCCGCAGCGACTCCGCGACAGCGCGCAGGCCACGGCTGAAGCTGGCGGCGTCCGCCTCGATCCACCGGTGGAAGGCCAGGCCGAAGACGACGGACCCGATCTGCGCGACGAGTGTCGCGACGTGCGGCTCGGCGCCCCGCTGCCGCAGGGCCTCGTCGATGGCCGCGGCTATCGCCGCGGCCTTGGTGCGCTCGCGCTCCTGGAGCTCGGCGCTGGCGTCGATCACGACGCGCCGCCTGGCGGCCTGGGCGTGGTCCACGATCGTGGCGACCTCGGAGCCGACGCGGTCGAGGGCGTCGAGCACCGCCGCGGTCGGCGAGGCGGCCGGGTCCGCGGCGAGCACCGCCTCGCCCACCGCCGCGGGTAGCCGCTCGGAGCCCGCGAAGAGCACCTCACGCTTGTCCGGGAAGTAGCGGAAGTAGGAGCGGCGCGTCAGCCCCGCGCGCTCCGCGATGTCCGCCACCGTCACGGCGTCGTAGCCGCGCTCCAGGTAGAGGTCGAGGGCCGCCTCGGTCAGCCGCTCCTGTGCTCCCGGATCCCATCTCGCCACGGCCCGAGACTAGCACCGATGACACCCTGTGCCGTCAGTGCTAGCGTTGTCGAGTGACGACACAGAGTGTCATCACTGGCGGGCGCGGAGGCGCCCGATCCGACGACGGGGAGAGCTTCATGGGACACAGCGACAGATCCGACGAGGTATGGGTCCTCGGCGCGACCGGACGCACCGGACGGGCCGTGGCGGCGCGGCTCGTGGCGGACGGCGTCGCGCCGGTGCTGGTCGGGCGGGACGGCGAGCGCCTGCGGCGGCTCGGCGAGAATCTCGCGCCGGACGGCGGCCTCCGGGTGGTGGTCGGCGCCACGCCCGCGGAGACCGCGGCCGAGATCGCCCGGCAACGACCCGCCGTGGTGGTCAACACCATCGGCGACTACGCCCGGACCGCACTGCCCGTGATGCGGGCGTGCCTGCCGGGCGGACACTACGTCGACCTGGCCGCCGACCTGGGCGCCATGCACCAGCTCGCCGCGCTCGGCCAGGAGGCGGCGGATGCCGGCAGCACCCTGGTCACGGGCGCCGGGTTCGGCGCGCTGGGCACCGAGGCGGTCGTCGCCAAGCTGTGCGAGGGCCGGCCTGCCCCCAGCGAGGTCAGGGTCGACGCCTTGGCTTCCGTGGCCATCGAGGCGGGCCGGCTGGGAGAGGCCCTGGCTGCCAGCATCGTCGACGTCGTCGCCACCGGCGGGCGCCGCTACTCGGGCGGCCGGCTCGTGCGCACCCGGCTCGGAGCCGACGTCCATCACCTCACGCTGCCCGACGGCGAGGCCGTGACCAGCGTCGGTGCGCCCTCGGGCGAGCTCTACGCCGCGCACGTGGCGAGCGGCGCGCCGTCCGTGACCGCCACCTCGATGCTGGTGCCCTCCTCGGGCGCGGCCCGGGCCGCGCTCCCGGTGCTCGGTGCCCTGCTCCGGGTGCCCCCGCTGCGCCGCCTGGCCGTGAGCCGGCTCGCCCGGGTCGAGGTCCCGGCGGCACCGCGACCGCGCGAGCACACGTGGGGGCACGCGGTCGTCACGTGGCCCGACGGCACCCGGCGGGAGGGCTGGCTGCGCGCCGGCGAGGCGATGGACTTCACCGCCGGTGTCGCCGCCGTCGTCGCCGAACGCCTGGCGCGGGGCGAGGGCAAGCCGGGGGCGTACACGCCGTCGGCCGCCTTCGGGCCGGACCTGGCCATCGAGGCGGGCGGTGAGTTCCTGTTGCACGGGACCGCACGGTCGGCCGAGTAGCTCGCGGGGCGACGGCCGGGCGAGGAC
>NZ_JBHVEG010000147.1:0-15799 GCF_042802395.1 Promicromonospora sp. NPDC057488 | reverse complement strand
GGGCCGCAGAGCGAAGAAACTTAGGCCTCGAGAGGGAGCGCGCCCTCGGCGTCGGCCAGGCGGGCGTGGACGTGCATGTCGTGGTGGCCGTCCGCGTGCCGAGCAGCCCCGCGCCGGGTCCCCTCGGGGACGAACCCGGCCTTCTGCGCGACCCGGCAGGACGCCTCGTTCAGCGTCGAGTGCTCCAGCTCCAGCCGCCGGAACCCGGCGTCGAACGCCCAGGCGCTCGCCGCCGTGACGGCCCGCGGCGCCACGCCGCGGCCGCGGGCGGCCGGGACGGTCCAGTAGGCGATCTCGGCGACGCCGTCGAACAGCTCGAGGTCCTTCAGCGCGAGCCGCCCCAGCAGCGCCCCGTCCGCGCCGGCGACCGCCCACTCCAGGCGGCGCTCCTGCGCCCACGCGTGCTGCCAGTTCACGATCATCCCGAGCGCCTCGTCCGGCGAGTCGATCCGTCGCACGTGCCAGCGCTGGATGTCCGGGTCGGCGTACGCGTCCCGGAGGGCCAGGGCGTCGGTGCCGTTCCAGGGCCGCAGCACCTCGCCGTCGCCGACCGGCAGCGTGGGCTGTGCCAGCCGCGCCAGCGTGCCGGGCGTGATCGTGTACGGGGCGAGTTCGGCCATGCCGACACCCTAGGTCCCGGGCCTGGCCGGCCGGGCGCCGTCCCGGCCCGCGTCCTGGTCTTCACCCGTCATTTCAGGGAGCTGAGCCGACGTCGCCGGTGCGGGCGATCGCGACCAGGTGCGCGCGGGCCCGGCGCACCACCGGGTTCGGCTCCGCGCGGGCCGCGAGGTCGATCAGGGCGACCAGGTCGGCGGCGCGCGCCAGGTCTCTTGCCCGACGCCGGCAGGGCTCACCGGCGTCCCGGTCCGCGCCCGACCCCGCGAACCAGCCGTCCAGGACGCCCTCGACGTACGCCGCCTCCCGGTCGAAGCGCAGCAGGTTGCCCAGGTCGGTGGCCGGATGTCCGGCGTGCGCGAACTCCCAGTCGAGCACGCCGGTGACCTGGAGCGTCGCCGGGTCCACGAGCACGTTCTTGGGGTTCAGGTCGCTGTGCACCAGGCAGGGCGCGGCGCCGTCCAGGTCGGCGGCGGCCCGTTCGGCGACCGTCCGCAGGCCCGCGACCTCGCCGGCGGACCAGCCGGCCTCGACCAGTCGGGGTGCGTGGGTGTCGACCCAGTCGGGCAGCCGGAGGTCGAACGGCTCGATCCGCAGCCCTGGGTCGGCGAACAGCCCGGTCCGTGGCAGCGGTGTGGCGGCGAGCGTTCCCGCGACCCGGCCGAGCGCGCTGCCCAGGGACCGCAGGTCGTCGTCGGCCCGGGGCTTGTCGGCAAGGCGCTCGGCGACCAGCCGCGCGAGCACCAGGTCGCCGCGCTCCCCCGGCAGCAGCTCCGTGACGAGCAGCCCGGGCAGGCCGGCGGCGGCGTCATGCACCTGGCGGACCACCGGGACCGGGACCAGGCCGCGGACCCGGTCCAGCAGCGCCGCCTGGATCCGGGCGGCGTCCGGGGCGTGCCGGCCGTCGGCGAAGTACCGCACCACCACGCGGCCCCCCGGGTGCCCGGGATCCGCGGGGTCGGTCGCGAGGAAGGTCTCCCCCGACCACCCGCCCGCGAGCGGCTCCAGCATGTACCCGGGCAGGCGCGGGTCGACGCGCGGACGCGGTGGCTCCATCAGAACAGGGTCTCGCTGCCGACGTCCGCGGTCAGGGAGGCCGCGCCGGCGCCGTCGGCCCGTACACCGGTGAACGCGCCGCGCGGGTAGTCGCCCTCCGCGTGCTGGTCCTCGCCGACCCGGTGCATCGCCGCGCCGCCGAGCCCGCGTTCGTGGATCAGGGGACGCACCCGCTCCCAGAGCCAGTCCCTGTACCCCTTGTGCGCGTAGGCGCCGCGCGCGTAGACGCGGCCGTAGCCCTCGACGAGGTGCGGGTGGGAGCGTTCGAGCCAGCCGAGGTACCACTCGCGGGCGCCGGGCCGCAGGTGCAGCGGCAGCACGGTGACGCCGGTCGCACCCGCCTCGACCAGGTTGTCGAGGAGCCGCTCGAGGTGCGCGAGGGAGTCGGTCAGCCAGGGCAGCACCGGCGCGACCATGACGCCGCACGGCAGGCCCGCCGCCCGGATCGCGCGGATCAGGTCGAGCCGGGCCTTCGGCGTCGGGGTGCCGGGCTCGACGGCCTGCTGCAGCTCCTTGCCCTGCGGCGTGTCGGCGAACGCGAGCGAGACGCCGAGCCCGACGTCGACCTGCTCCGCGGCCTCGACGATCAGCGGCAGGTCACGCCGCAGGAGCGTGCCCTTGGTCAGGATCGAGAACGGCGTGCCGGAGTCCGCGAGCGCCGAGATGATGCCGGGCATGAGCCGGTAGCGTCCCTCGGCCCGCTGGTAAGGGTCGGTGTTGGTGCCGAGCGCGACCGGCTCGTGCGACCAGGACTGCTTGGCCAGCTCGGCGCGCAGCACCTGGTCGGCGTTGACCTTGACGACCACCTGGGAGTCGAAGTCGTGGCCGGCGTCGAGGTCGAGATATTCGTGAGTATTTCGGGCAAAGCAGTAATAACAGGCATGACTGCATCCGCGGTACGGGTTCACCGTCCAGCGGAACGGCATCTGCGAGGCGGCCGGGACCTTCGAGAGCGCGCTCTTGGCCAGCACCTCGTGGAAGGTCACGCCCGCGAACTCGGGCGACCGGACGGTGCGCAGCAGCTCAGCGCCGCGCAGCGCGGGCAGTTCGAGCCCGGGCAGCGCGCCGTCGTCGTCGTTCGAGATCGCCTGCCCTTGCCAACGCATAAGTCGATTCGAACACTCGTTCGATTGCGCGTCAAGTTGTCCACAGCGTCAGGCCGCTGGGATTGAGGTACGCGGCGTCAGGGCAGCGGCGCGGCGCACCCCGCCGAGGCCGCATCGCCCGACGCGGCGACACCCGACACCACGACCGACACGCTCCACCGCCCCCGCTCGGACGCGGCCAGCGCCCGCGGCGGCTCGACGGCGAGCGTCCCGGCGTCGGGGACGGCGTCGCGCACGGTCGGATAGGCGGCACCGGCTCCGTCGGTGAACGTCACGGCGACGTCCGAGCCCGCAGGGGCCTCGACCACGAGGTGGTCCCTCGGGTCCGGCAGCCGCAGACCGAGCACGTCGCGGTACTGGTCGACCCAGGCCACGGACACCCCGGCCGGGCAGACGAGCGCGACGCGGTCGGCCTCGACCGGCGAGAACGCGAGGACGGCTGTGGACCCCCCGAGCGCCGCGGCCAGCACGACGGCGGGCACCCGGATCCGGCGCCGGACGGGGCGACGAGGGTGCAGCCGGTTGTCGTCCGCGCCGCCGCGGTGCGCTTCAGCGGCACGGTGCGGCCCAGCGGCACGGTGCGGCCCAGCGTTGCGGAACCCGCCGACGGGCTCGGCGCCGCGGCCCCAGCCAGCGGCACCGAGCCCGCCAGCAGCGCTGAGCTCGTCAGCGGTGCTGAGCTCGTCAGCGGTGCTGAGCCCGTCGGCGGCGATGATCCTCTCGGTGACACGACGCGAGCGCCGGACCCGTCGCGTCCAGGCCGCCTTCACGGCACCCCGGTCGCGACGCCGTCTCACCGGTTCCTGGGGCGCGCCGGTCACCCCGACGAGCGACTGTTCCCAGCGCTCGCCGACTACCTCGTCACCGAAGCGTCCCGAACCCGTCATCGACTGTCCCCTCGGCCCGCCGGCAGGCCGAGGGTCGGCCGGGCGGCGTCGTTACGTACGGAGTCTCATCGACTCGACGCGAGGCTAGCCGACCGCGAGCACGCGGCTTCGGGCATACCGGACAACACCCTCCAGTTCACCCGTGAGGTTCACCCGCGCGGCACGACCCGGGGCCAGCGGTCCTCGTCCGACGGCGCCCACGACGCGGCGTCGGCGTCGACCTGGTCGCCGGAGCGGATGTCCTTGACCTGGTCGGCACCCACCACGCCGTCCTCGCCCGCGGAGCCCGGGAACCACACGAACGGGATGCCGCGCCGGTCGGCGTACTTGATCTGCTTCCCGAACTTCGCGGCGCTGGGCGCCACCTCGACCGGGATGTCCCGGGCGCGCAGCGCGGCGGCCACGGCGTCGGACGTCGCGCGCTCCTCCTCGGACGCCACCGCGACCAGCACGGCGGACGGCACCGAGCGGGTCGCCTCCACCAGGTCGGCGGACAGCAGGCGGGAGACCAGGCGCGAGACGCCGATCGACAGGCCAACGCCGGGGTAGGTGTTCTTGCCGTCGGAGGCGAGCGTGTCGTAGCGGCCGCCCGAGCAGACCGAGCCGAGCTGCTCGTGGCCCACCAGCACCGTCTCGTACACCGAGCCCGTGTAGTAGTCGAGGCCGCGCGCGATCTTCAGGTCCGCCACGACCACGCCCGGCGCGCGCTGTGCCGCCGCGGCGATCAGCGCGCCGAGCTCGGCCAGGCCGGTCTCCAGCAGCTCCGTGACCGCGCCGTAGGACTCGGCCAGCGCGCGCACCTCGTCGATCACGCCGACGTCCGAACCCGAGATCGACGCGAGCGCCAGGCAGGCCTTGGCCTGGTCGTCGGTGGCGCCGCACTCGGTCACGAGCAGCTCGGAGACCTTCTCCGGCCCGATCTTGTCGAGCTTGTCGATCTGCCGCAGCACACCCTCGACGTCCTCCAGGCCGACGCCGCGGTAGAAGCCCTCGGCGACCCGGCGGTTGTTCACCAGGATGCGCACGGGCGGCAGGCCGATCTCGCCCAGGGCGCCGAGCGCCTCGGCCATGACCAGCGGCGCCTCGACCTCGAAGTGGTACGGCAGCTCGCCCGCGCCGACGATGTCGATGTCGGCCTGGACGAACTCGCGGAACCGGCCGTCCTGCGGGCGCTCGCCGCGCCACACCTTCTGGATCTGGTAGCGGCGGAACGGGAACGCGATGCGGCCGGCGTTCTCGAGCACGTAGCGGGCGAAGGGAACGGTCAGGTCGAAGTGCAGGCCGAGCTGCTTGTCGGGGATCTGGCTGTTCTCCTCCTGGAGACGCGAGAGCAGATAGACCTCCTTGGAGGTCTCCCCCTTGCGCAGCAGCTGGTCCAGTGGCTCGACGGCCCGCGTCTCGATCCCGGCGAACCCGTGCAGCTCGAAGGTGTGGCGCAGGGTGTCGAGGACGTGCTGCTCGACGATGCGACCGTCAGGGAGCCATTCGGGGAAACCGGAGAGAGGAGTGGGCTTTGCCATGCCTCAGATCTTCCCACGAGCGGCGACCGGTCAGCCCGGGTTTTCCACAGCCTGGTCCAGGCGGGCGAGCACGTCGAGCTCGCCGCGCTCGTGCCACGCCAGGCGGCGCAGCACCTTCACGCTGGTCCAGCTCCCGTGCTCGGGCCAGGCCGTGGCCAGGTCCGGCGCCAGCGCCTCGACCGTGCGCCGCACGTGCGCGCCGGACTCCTCGAGCTCGGTCACCACGTCGTCCGCCCGCTCCCGCGCGGGCAGGCCGAGCAGCGGCAGGTAGTAGCGCGACTCGGTGTCCGCGATGTGGAACGCGAGCTGTTCCACCGTGTGCCAGGAGGCGTAGGCCGGCAGCCGCCGGCCGGGGTCTCGGTAGTCCAGGACGCCGCGCGGCGCGGCGCGCACCAGGGCGAGGGTCCGCGCCCGGGCGCGGTCGAGGACCGCGAGCGTCGCCGCGCGCTCGGCATCGGACGCCGGGAGCATGTCCCGTTCGAACACCGTCTCGTCCCCGCTCGCGGCGCGGTCCACGCGTTCGACGACGTCGACAGCGCCCGTGCCGAGGCGGCACCGGGCGGCGAGGTCGGCCAGCGCCGCGTCGTCGTCGGGTCCCTGGCCGCAGGTGCCCCAGTGCTCCAGGTCGAACGTCCAGGCGGCGGACCAGCCGTCCTCGGCCATGCCCGCACCCGCGTCGACGTAGGCCCTCATCCGCGGCCCGCCGCGAGGAATGGGTTGGTCCCCAGCTCGTGCGCCACGGTGGTGGTCGGGCCGTGCCCCGGGACTACGGCGAGCCCCGGGTCGAGCGCGCGCACCACGTCGCGCAGGGTCTCGCCCATCACCTGGTCGGAGCCGCCGTGCAGGTCGGTGCGCCCGATGGAGCCCGCGAACAGGACGTCACCGGACAGCACCACCTCGTCGTCGAGCCGGTAGAGCGTGGAGCCCTCCGTGTGCCCGGGCGCGTGCAGGGCCTGGAGCGTGACGGCACCGAACGTGAGCGTCGTCGACCCGCCCGGGGTCGCGAACGGCTCGACCACGTCCGGCGCGCGGTAGTCGTCGCGGTGCAGGCCGAGCGCGGACTCCAGCGCGGGGCTGAGGGTGGCGAACGGCTCGGCCAGCCGGTAGGCGTCGGCCTCGTGCAGCCGCATCGGGATGTCGTACCGCGCGCACAGCGCCCCGGCGTCCCACGTGTGGTCGGCGTGGCCGTGCGTGGCCAGGACGGCGCGCGGGGTCAGGCCGGCGTCGTCGACCAGCCGCCCGACGGCGTCCGCGACCCCTGCGCCCGCGTCCACCACCACGCAGTCGGTACCGGCGGACACCACGCAGCAGTTGGTTCCGAAGACCGGCGCGACCACGACTCGAAGCTCCACGAAACCCACGCTAACCGGTCCGTCCGACCCTTGTGGACGCTTGTTCACCCCTCGCGGGCGCGGCTCAGACAGTATGACCTGGCATCCGATGCCTACACTGTCCCCGCACGGGGTGATTCGCCCCGGATCCATCAGGTGAACCGGTCCCGGCGGGGCCGCGCCCGGGTCGGGGCGAGCACAAGAGAGCACGGAGAAGGGAACGCGGTGGCTTCCACCAAGCAGCGGCAGCGCGCGCAGCAGGCCAGGCAGGCCGAGAAGCAGGCGCAGCGGCAGGCGGCCAAGCGCGCGCGCAAGCAGCGGCTGTGGATCCTGGTCGCGCTGTTCACGGTGCTTGCGCTCGTGGGCGCCTTCGTGATCGCGGCGCTGATCAACAACAACGCCGCACCCGAGGCCGGCGCCTGCCCGGAGGCCGTCGAGGAGGCTCGGGACAGCTACGAGCTCGCCGACCCCGCGGTGGCCGAGGACCGTACCTGGACCGTCACCCTGCAGGCCTGCTCCGGCGACACGACCGCCGACATCGTGCTCGAGCTCGACGGCGCCGCCGCACCGCAGGCCGTCGCCAGCTTCGTCACCCTCGCCCAGGGCAAGTACTTCGACGGGACCGGCTGCCACCGCCTGACCACGGAGAACATCTTCGTGCTCCAGTGCGGCGACCCGACCTTCACCGGCTCCGGCAGCCCGGGCTACTCCTTCGGCCCCGTCGAGAACGCCCCGGACGACGACGTCTACCCCGCGGGCACCGTCGCGATGGCGCGACGCGGCGACGACCCCAACTCCATGGGCTCCCAGTTCTTCCTCGTCTACGAGGATTCGACCATCCCCTCCGACACCGCCGGCGGGTACACGGTCTTCGGCACGATCACATCCGGCCTGGACTTTGTCCAAGCAGTCGCTGACGCGGGCGTGGCAGAAGGTGCACCAGACGGTCCACCTGCCAACCCGGTCACCATCGAAGGAGTTGAGACCCAGTGAGCGAACCCACTTCTCGCTCGACCGAGCCCGTCCAGCAGGACGCGCCCGTCGAGCCCGTGGCCGAGACTCCGACCGCAGCCGAGGCCCCCGCCGAGGTGGCCGGCGAGGCCCCTGAGGCGGCTGTCGAGGCCGACGCACCGGAGGCTGCCGCGGAGGCGACCGAAGAGGCGCCCGCGACGGAGCAGGCCGGTGCGGAAGCTCCCGTGGCCGAGCCCGAGGCAGCCGCCGAGGAGGCTCCGGTCGAGGAGGCTCCGGTCGAGGAGGCTGCCGCGGACGAGGCGCCCGCCGCCGAGGCTCCGGCCGAGGAGGCCCCGGCTGCCGAGGCCGAGACCGCCGAAGCCGAGACCGCTGCGGCCGAGACTCCCACTGAGGACGCTCCCGCCGCCGAGGCCGAGGCTCCGGCTGAAGCCGCGGCAACGGCCGAGGAGCCTGCGACTGCCGAGGCGACGACGGAGGAGACCCCGGCCGAGACCGAGGCCGCCGCCGAGGCGGCTCCGGCTGAGACCGAGGCCCCCGCCGAGGAGGCTCCGGCTGAAGCGGCTCCGGCCGACGAGGCCGCGGAGACCCCCGCCGCCGAGGCCCCGGCCGCCGCCCCCGCGCCGAAGCCCGCCACGCCGAAGCCGTCCGCGATCCCGTCGCCGGCCGCGCTCGCGCGGCCGCGTGCCCCGAAGCCGGGCGCGCCGTCGGCCCCCGTGGCCCAGTCCGCGCCCGCCGCGCCGGCCGCTCCCGTGGTGCCCGCCGCCGCGGACGCCGTCGCGCACGCCGAGGCGGAGAAGTTCGGCCGCGTCGACGACGAGGGCAACGTCTACGTGCACGACGCCGCCGGCGAGCGCGTCGTGGGCCAGTTCCCCGGCGTCACGACCGAGGAGGCGCTCGCGCTGTACGTGCGCCGCTACCTCGACCTGAGCGCGAAGGTCGGGCTGTTCGAGGCCCGGCTGGAGAGCGCCGACCTGTCGGTGCGCGAGATCGACCAGACGCTGCAGAAGCTGGGCGAGGAGACGGCCGAGCCGGCCGCCGTCGGCGACCTGGACGGTCTGCGGGCCCGCGTCGAGACCCTGCGGGGCCGCTCCGCGGAGCGCCGTGCCGCCCTGGAGCAGGCGCGGTCCGCCGCCAAGGCCGAGGCCGTCGCGTCCCGCACCTCGATCGTGGAGGCCGCCGAGAAGATCGCGGGGACCGACCCGAGCAAGATGCAGTGGCGCCCGGCGGGCGAGGAGCTGCGCGCCCTGCTGGACCAGTGGAAGGACGCCCAGCGTTCCGGGCCGCGCATCGACCGCCCCACGGAGGAGTCGCTCTGGAAGCGGTTCAGCCACGCCCGCACCGCGTTCGACCGCGAGCGCCGGCACTTCTTCGCCGACCTGGAGCAGCGCAACAGCGCGGCCAAGGTCGAGAAGGAGAAGCTGGTGTCCGAGGCGGAGGCGCTGTCGGACAGCACCGACTGGGGCTACACCGCGGGTGCGTACCGCGACCTGATGACGCGCTGGAAGGCGGCCGGGCGGGCGTCCCGCAAGGACGACGACGCGCTGTGGGCCCGGTTCCGGGCCGCGCAGGACCGGTTCTTCCAGGCGCGGGACGCCGAGAACGCGGTGATCGACGCGGAGTACGGCGAGAACCTGAAGGTCAAGGAGGTCCTGCTGGAGGAGGCGGAGGCGCTGCTCCCGGTCAAGGACCTGAACAAGGCCAAGGCGGGCCTGCGCAGCGTGCAGGAGCGCTGGGAGGAGGCCGGCAAGGTTCCGCGCGGCGACATCCAGCGCATCGAGGCTCGGCTGCGTGCGGTGGAGACCGCGGTCCGCGACGCCGACCAGGCGCAGTGGAAGCGCACCAACCCGGAGACGCGGGCGCGTGCCGAGGGTGCGGCGGCGCAGCTCGAGTCCGCGATCGCGGGTCTCGAGGCGGACCTCGCGGATGCTCAGGCCAAGGGCGACAAGCGCAAGGTCTCGGAGCTGGAGGCCGCCGTGGCGGCTCGCCGCTCGTGGCTGGAGCAGGTCGTCAAGGCCGCGGAGGACTCCCGGGGCTGATCCGGGCTGAGGTTGTCCACAACGGGTCCGGTCGCGCGCTGCGCGACCGGGCCCGTTGCGCATAGGTTCTGCAGGTGCCGTTCCCGTCCCTCGCCGCGTTCCTCGACCCCGGGCCGACGGCGCCGGCCCGCGTCGTGACTCCGGAGCACGTCGGGGGCCCGGTGGCCTGGTGGGACCTGCGCCGTGCGGGGGCGCTGGTCGAGCTGCACGACGGCGCGGCGGTCGCGGTCGGCTCGGTGGTGGGCCCGGAGCATCGTGCCCTGGCGCTGGCGCACGAGGTGCCCGCCCGGTGCGTGCTGGCGGCGGCGTCGGCCGCGTGGGTGCACACGGGCCTGTTCGCCGGGCGCGACGCACCGGCCTGGCCGGCCGGGGTACCGGTCGAGCTGGCCTACTCCCCCGACACCCACCGGCCGGCCCCGCGCCCGGGGCAGCTCACGCGGCGTGCCCCGGGTCTCGCGCGGGACACCGAGCACCTCGCGGGGGTGCCTGTGACCAGCCGGGTCCGTACCGCCGTCGACGTCGCGTGCACCGCGCCGCCGGAGGCGGCGGTGCCCGTACTGGTGGCTCTGGCGCGGGGCGGGGTGGACCTGCGGGTGGCGACCCGGGCGCTGGACCGGCGGGCCCGCGTGGTGGGCCGGCCCGCGGCGCATCGCGCGCTTTCTGCGGCGCGAGAGCTGCTGGCGGGCTAGGTTCGGTCCATGGCCGGATCCAAGACACCCGCTGTGGAGCTCGACGTCGCGGGCCGTACCGTGCGCGTGACGAGCCCGGACCGCGTCGTCTTCCCCCGTGACATCACCAAGCTCCAGGTCGTGGAGTACTTCGTGGCCGTGGCGGACGGGATCACCGGCGCCCTGCTGCACCGCCCCACGACGCTGGAGCGCTGGCCCAAGGGCTGGCACGAGGGCGCGCACCTCGCCACGCGCATGCCCAAGCCGGACGACCCGAAGGGTGACGGCTTCTACCAGAAGCGCATCCCGCGGGGTGCGCCGGGCTACGTGGAGACCGCGACCATCGCGTTCCCGTCGGGCCGGACGGCAGACGAGGTGTGCCCCACCGAGCCGGCCGTGGTGGCCTGGGCGGCGAACATGGGCACGCTCACGTTCCACCCGTGGCCGGTGCGGCGGGACGACGTCGAGGCCGTGGACCAGCTCCGCATCGACCTCGACCCGCAGCCGGGCACGGACTTCTCCGACGCCGCCGCGGTGGCCCCGCACCTGCGCGAGCTGCTGGGCGAGCTGGACCTGACGGGGTACCCCAAGACGTCCGGCGGCCGGGGGCTGCACGTGTTCGTGCCGCTGGAGCCGCGGTGGACCTTCACCGAGGCGCGGCGGGCCACGATCGCGATCGGCCGCGAGCTGGAGCGGCGGCTGCCGGGCCAGGTCACCACGCGGTGGTGGAAGGAGGAGCGCGGCGAGGCGATCTTCGTGGACTACAACCAGATGGCGCGGGACCGCACGATCGCCTCCGCGTGGTCGATCCGGGCGAACGGGCGGGCCACGGTGTCGATGCCGCTGGACTGGGACGAGGTGCCCGACGTGCACCCCGACGACTTCGACGTGCTGTCCGCTCCGGCGCGGTTCGCCGAGCGGGGCGACCTGTTCGCGGCCCTGCGCGCCGACCGTGACCCGGCCCTGGACTGCTCGCTGGACGCGGCCCTCGACCTGGCGGCCCGGGACGAGGCGAACGGCCTGGAGGATCTGCCCTACCCGCCCGAGTACCCGAAGATGCCGGGCGAGCCCAAGCGGGTCCAGCCGAGCCGCGACAAGGACCGGGACCGCAGCAAGGACGCCGTCGGCGAGTGAGCGGGTGGAACCCCCGTCCGGCGCGGCGCCGTCAGTGCGACCGCAGCGCCTTGATCAGGTCGTCCTTGCGCATCGTGGAGCGGCCCTCGATGCCGATCTCGGCGGCCCGCTTGCGCAGCTTCTCCACGGTCCAGTCGTCGTAGTCTCCGGACTTTCCGCTCTTGCGGCCGACGCTCTTGCGGGACGTGTTCGCCGCGGCGTTCGCGATGCGGGCGGACTTCTCCTTGGAGCTGCCCTCGTCGCGGAGCTTCTCGTACAGCTCCTTGTCCTTGACGCTCGGTCCGGGGTCACGCTTCGGCATGGTCGATCCTCCCGACGGTGCTGGACGTGCAGCCTCCACCATCACCCGATCTCACCCCGCTCGCACGAGCACGGACCGATGAGTCCGGCGCGCCTCCGCCGTCGGACGGGCATGGGAACGCTGCGCTACACCGCGAACATGTCCGCCGACGGGTACACCGTCGACGCCGAGGGGAGCTTCGCCTTCGCGCGGCCGACCGACGAGCTGCTCGCGTTCGTCAACGAGACCGAGGCCGATTCCGCCGTCTACGTCCACGGCCGGCGCATGTACGAGACGATGGTCTACTGGGAGACCCACGAACCGGGACCCGACCCGAACCCGCACGCGGACCGGTACGCGGAGATCTGGCAGGGCGTCGACAAGATCGTCGCGTCGTCGTCGCTGTCGCCGGACGCCGTGACGTCGGCCCGGACCCGGCTCGTGCGCGACCTGCAGCCGGGCGAGCTGCGGCGCATCGTGAACTGCGCGCCCGGCGTCGTCTCCATCGGCGGGCCGACCGTGGCCGCCGACTTCATCCGGCAGGGTCTCGTGGACGACTTCCGCTTCGTGGTCTACCCCGAGGTGGTGGGCGGCGGGCTGCCCGCGCTGCCGAAGGACGCACGGCTGAGCCTGCGCCTGGTGGAGTCCCGGACCTTCGACAGCGGGTGCGTCTACCTGCGCTACCTCCCGCGCTGAGGCAGGCTCGTACCGTGACCACTCTCAACCTGCCCGTGCAGCCCCCGGTCCGGCCGATGCTCGCCAAGAGCGTGCCGTCGGTGCCCGCCCAGCCCGCCGGCGACGACGCCGGCCCGGCCTACGTGTACGAACCCAAGTGGGACGGCTTCCGCGCCATCGTCTACCGCGACGGCGACGAGGTACGCATCGACTCCCGCAACGCCAAGCCCATGGAGCGATACTTCCCGGACGTCGTCGCGGCCGTCCGCGAGGCCCTGCCGGAGCGGTGCGTGGTCGACGGCGAGATCGTCATCGCGCAGCGGCCCGGGCACGGCGCCGCGCACCTCGACTTCGAGCTGCTCTCCCAGCGCATCCACCCCGCGGAGTCCCGCGTGCGGATGCTCGCCGAGACCACCCCGGCCGCGCTCGTCGTCTTCGACGTGCTGGCGCTCGGTGACGACGACCTCATGGACCAGCCCCTGACCGAGCGGATCGAGGCCCTGGACGGGCTGGGGCTGACCGGCCCGCTCGTGTTCGCCACCCCCCGCACCCTGGACGCCGCGGTGGCCACGGAGTGGTTCGGCTCGTTCGAGGGCGCCGGCCTGGACGGCGTAGTCGCCAAGCCCGCGGACGGCCCCTACGCCCCCAACAAGCGCACGATGCTCAAGATCAAGCACACGCGCACCGCCGACGTCGTGCTGGCCGGCTACCGCCTGCACAAGACGTCGACGCCCGAGGCGCCCCTGCTCGGCTCCCTGCTGCTGGGCCTGTGGGACGAGACCGACGACGGCCCGCGCCTGCAGTTCGTCGGCGTCGCGGCGTCGTTCTCGGCGACGCGGCGCGCGGAGCTCGTCGCCGAGCTGGCGCCGCTGGTCGTGGAGCCGGCTACGGACGCGGCCCAGGAGCACCCCTGGCAGGGCTGGACCGACCCCACCAAGGCCGAGGCGGGCGACCGCCTGCCCGGTGCGCAGTCGCGCTGGAGCTCGGGCAAGGACCTCTCGTTCACCCCGCTGCGGCCCGAGCGTGTGCTGGAGGTGGGCTACGACCACATGGAGGGCTCCCGGTTCCGCCACACGTCGCAGTTCAAGCGCTGGCGCCCCGACCGCGAGCCGGAGTCCTGCACCTACGAGCAGCTGGAGGAGCCGGTCAGCTTCGACCTGGGCGATCTGCTCCCGGGCGCGCCCGGGACGGCCTGACCCCACCCGCCGACCGTTCCACCGCCACGGCCACGCCGTCCAGGATGGTCTCCAGCCCGAACCGGAAGTCGTGGTCCGGGCCCTCCTCGGCGATCTGGTCGGGCGGCTCCTGCTCGAACAGCCCCGAGCCGAACAGCGCCGTCACCTCGGGGAACCGGTCCGGGCGCACCAGGCGCGCCATCGCCCGCCCGTACTCCTGCTCCGACTGCGCCTGGTCCAGGCCTGAGCCGGCCCGCGCCGCGGACAGGTCCGCCGCGAGCTGCGACGCGGTGCGCACGTACCCACTGACGAGCGTCACGACGCCCACCTTGGCCGCCCAGTCGAGTTCCGTGCCGCGCAGGGCCGCCAGGCCCGCGTCCATCCGCGCCAGGCCGTGCGGGCCCGACGGCGGACCCTGCACCGGCAGGTGCACCAGCCACGGGTGCCGCCGGTACATGGCGCGCACGTCGGCCGCCCAGCGGCGCAGCGCGCTGCGCCAGGCCGGATCGCCCTCGACATCCGCCTCCTCGGTGCCCGACGCCGCGTCGGCGGGGCTGCTCGCCTGGTCCGCCATGAGCACCAGCAGCTCGTCCTTGGACCCCACGTAGCGGTACAGCGACATCGGCGTGACGCCGAGCGCCTCACCCACCTTCGGCAGCGTGACGCCGGCCAGCCCGTCGCGGTCCGCCAGCCTGATCGCCGCCCCGACCACCTGGTCCACGTCCAGGACGGCGCGGCGGCCCAGCCGGGACGGCGTCCGCAGGCGCCAGAGCCGCGCGAGACCGGCGGGGACGTCGTCCGCGGCGGGGAGCGTGTCGCCGTCGTCGGGCAGGCCGCCGGCCGGGGTCTCGGGATCCGTCACGTGGCTCATGATCACACGTCCTCGCTGCTGCCGGGTCCGGGCGGAGCATCCGGCGCTTATTACTGTACGTCTTATAGTTTCATGAGTATGTTAATGCCGCGCGCGTCACCACACCCACCCACGCTCCTGAGGAGAGACCCATGACGACAGCCGCGGAACCTGCCGGCGCCGCCCCGGCGTCCGGCACCCGAACCGCACCGCACCCCCGTGGTCCCGTACGGCGCGCAGAGCGCGCGCTCGCCCCCGACCTCGCCCGAGGAGCGATGCTGCTGCTGATCGCGCTCGCGAACAGCATCGGCGTGTTCTTCGCGAACGCCCCCGGCCTGGACCCCACGGCGCACGGCGCCGAGCGCCCGTGGATCGTGCTGCTGTTCCTGTTCGTGCACTCCCGGGCGTTCCCGCTGTTCGCCTTCCTGTTCGGCTACGGCCTGGTCCAGCTCGCCGCCCGGCAGGACGCCGCCGGCGCAACGCCCCGGGAGGTCCGCGGCATCCTCGTGCGCCGCAACGCCTGGCTGCTCGCCTTCGGCGCGGTGCACGGTGTGCTGCTCTACTCCGGAGACTTCCTCGGGGCGTACGGCGTGGTCGGCATCGCGTTCACGGTGCTGCTCCTGCGCCGCTCGGACCGGCTCTACCGGATCGTTCCGGTGCTGATCGCGTTCGAGGTGCTCGCGTCGCTGACGCTGCTCGTGCTCGTGACGCTGCGCCTGGCCACCGCCGGTCCGGTCGGCCCGGCCGACGCCGCGTCGGCGCCGACCAGCCCGATGCCGTCGGTGCTGGCGCCCACTTTCCTCGACGGCGTCGTGGCGCGCCTGGGCGAGTGGCCGGCGCACACCCTCACGGTGCTGCCCTTCATCCTGTTCGTCTGGATCGGCGCGTGGGCCGCGCGGCGGCGGATCCTCGAGCGGCCCGGCGACCACCTGACGCTGCTGCGCCGGGGCGCGGCCGGCGGGCTGACGATCGGCGCCCTCGGCGGCCTGCCGATGGGCCTGCTCGCCGCCGGCTGGCTCCCGGTCGACGCCGGCACGGCCGGCCTGGTGACCACGCTGTACAACGTGTCGGGCACGCTCGGCGCGATCGGCTGGACGTGCCTGTTCGGCCTCCTGGCGCACCGCATCACGGTCTCCCGTGCTGCCCTGTCCACGAGCGGCGCGGACGGCGGCCGGGCGTCAGCCCTGGTGGACGCCGTCGCCGCGCTCGGGCGCCGGGGCCTGTCCGGCTACCTGGTCCAGTCCGTGGCGTGGCTCGTGCTGGCCGCCCCGTTCCTGCTGGACCTGCCGCGGCACGCGGCCAGCCCCACGTTCGCGGCGGCCGGCTGCGCGGTGGCGGTGTGGGCCCTGACCGTGGTCGGGGCCGCGGCGCTGGAACGGCGCGGTGACCGGGGGCCCGCCGAGAACCTGTTGCGCCGGCTCACCTACGGGCGGCGCTGACCGGTGTGACCGGAACGCTGGTCGAGCTTGTCGAGACCCGGGGTCTCGACAAGCT
>NZ_JBHVEG010000146.1:0-15808 GCF_042802395.1 Promicromonospora sp. NPDC057488 | reverse complement strand
GCTGCGTAGACAATGTCTACGCAGCGCAACACGCCTCCAGGACATACATTCGCCCCACGGCGGGGCCTCTGCCAACCTGCGCGCGGCGCCCGGCTGCAGCCGCTCTCACTCGACGAACCGTTCCGCCGACTCCACGCGGTAGACGGCGTCCGCCGGGACGTCCTCGAAGAAGTCGACGTCGACCTTCTTCGCCTCGCCGGGGCCGAGCTTCTCGACGAACACCGGGCCCCGGTCGTAGGACCTCTTGCCGTCCTTGCTCTCGGCGACCAGCGTGGCGCCGTACGCGAACACCTGGGTCCCGCTGTTGGTCACCGTGACCGGGACCGTGATCCAGCCGGGCTGCTTGTTCTCGGCGGCACCGACCGCGAGGTCCGCGCCCAGGTCCACGAAGCCGACGTCCTCGAACCGCGCGATCGTCAGCGCCGGGACGGTCACGGTGCCGCCGAGGTCGGTCTTGAGCTCGACCGAGCCGGTCACCACGGCGTGGATCCGCAGCACGTCGCCGGTCTCCACGCCGTCGAGCATCACCTCCGGCCCGATGACGACGGCCGGGTCCTCCAGCTCTCGCTCGGTACCCGGCTGGTCCACCCCGAGGCCGCCGAGGAACCGGTCCGTGCCCGTGGTGCCGTCGAACCTCGCGACCTCGGCGAAGACCACGACGGCCTGCCCCTCGGCCTTGCCCGGGTGCTCGACGACGGACTTCCACCCGGCCGCGTCGACCTCGACGAAGTCGGCAGGGGGAACAGGTGTGGCCGCGCCCTCCGGCGCGGCAGTGCTCTTGTCGATGATCGACCTCGCCGCGTCGGACACGAACGTGGAGGCCGCCATCGCGACGAACACGCCGAGCACCGCGCCAACCACCGACAGGACGATGCCCGCGACCGCGGACCCGCGCCCGGTCGGCGGGTCGGTCCGGCGCGAGCGGGCCAGGCCCACGAACCCGAGCACGACGCCGAGGATCGACGGGACGAACAATAGGCTGAGGAACAGCGACGTGATGCCGAGCACGAGGCTCGTCGTCGCGTGCGGGTTGACCTGCGCGGCCGGCACGCCGTACGGCTGCGGCACCACCGACGGCGGTGTGGGCCCCGGAGCCGCGGACGACGGCGGGGCCAGCGGCAGCGTCTCCGACATCGGCGGTTCGGGCGCGGTGGGTCTCAGGTCCTGGGTCCGCTCGAACTCCCGCTCGCCCACCGTGGTCCTCCGTCGCAGCGCCGCGTGACGCCCGTTGCCGGCACCGGTCCGGCCGGGGCGGCGGGCGCCCTCATGACTGGGAATAGTACGGGTCAGAAGCGGACAAGTAACTGAAACCGCCCGAACGTCACCCGTACCGCTCAGCCTCACTCAGCGGACCAGATCGAAGCGCAGCGTGGCGGCCGCTGACACCAGCGGCCGCCACGCTACGGGTGGTTCTCCCCGTCAGATAAACATCCGCGCGAACTCCGCCTTGCGGTTGGCCACGGAGTCGAGCGAACCGATCTGCACCACACCGCTCGCGGACCCCTCAGGACCAGGCGCGTGAATCACCTTCCCGCTGCCGAGGTAGATCGCGACATGGGTCACGGAGCTGCCGGCGCCGTAGAACACCAGGTCGCCGCGACGCAAGGGCGAGTTGTTGGTCGAGAAGTTCTTGTACGTGTTGTACTGCGTCTCGGACGACATGTGGTTGCCGATGTCGGTCCCGGCTGCCCGAACGGCCTGCGAGGTGAGCCCCGAGCAGTCCCAGGAGTTGGGGCCCTCAGCACCCCAGACGTAGTCCTCACCAAGCTGCTCCTTGGCGAACTCGATCATCCGCTCGACGCCATGAATGCCGGTGTCGACGCCGACCCGCCACAGGTGGTCTCGATCCGTGTTCGAGAGCAGCACGTTGCCGTTGTCCGTCACCTCAAGGGTGGTGGCGGACGCCGCCCACTTCGTGGTCCCGCTCGCCCAGGTCACGTCGCCGTCGGCCTGACGGAGCACGACGTTGCCTGCGTCCGTGATCTCGGCCTTGACCGAACCCGAGCCGTCCATCTCCGGGTGCCAGAGGATGGTCCCGCTCGCGTTCCGGAGCACCAGGTTGCCGTTCTCCTGCATCAGCAGGTTGTACTGCCCGTTCGGCGAGACCAGCCGCTCGTTGGTGTTCAGCTCGTCGCCGAGCCCGATCTTCGCCGGCCACGCAGAGGCGGGCGGGGCGCCCACCACCAGGATGCTGGCCAGCAGCGCGAGAGCAGCCAGGATGCTCCCGCCGATTCGAAAGGTCGCGCCGCCGTCGGCTCGCACGTCAGTCGTCATGTTCTTGCTCCTTCGGAGAGTTGTGCCGGCCCGAGGTTTGGTGCCTCGGTTCGTTCCGAAGGTAGAAAACCCGCAAGTCAGTACGATTCCCGCACTTTGCCCGTACAGGATGAAAATCCCCGTACCCCCGCGGTCCTTCCGCGCAGCGCAAAGGGCTGGTGCCGCCGTCCACCGACGACGACACCAGCCCCTGTCTCGGCGCCTCGGGCGCTGAGGCCGCCTCGCGCTACTGCCCGGTGAACACGAACTGCGAGCCCGGCTCCTTCTCGACGTCCCCCTCACCGGAGTTGGTGACGGTCACGTTCGACAGGATCGCGTTGCCGCGGGCGCCGCCCATCGCGAGGATCCCGGACCCGTTGTTCGACCGGTCGATCCGCACGTTCGTGATCCGGACGTCGGGCATGTTGCCGCCGCCGTTCTTGAACTGGATGCCGTCGTAGGTGGAGTCGACGATGTCCGTGTCGCGGATCGTGACTCCGGTGATGTCGTGGGTCTGCGGGAAGATCGTGATCGCCCCGAACTCCTGGTCCTCGTTCCAGAACGCCCCGCCCGTGCGGTACAGGCCGTTGTTGGCGATGAGCGTGGTCCCCGAGAACGGCAGGGGGTCGTGGTCCGTCGCCAGCATGATGCCGGGGTAGTTCATCGTGTCGTAGACCAGGTTGTTCTCGATGGAGTTGTCGTAGCCGCCGTAGATGGCGATGCCGTTGGCGCGCCACGGGAGCTGGACGGTGTTGTTGCGGAACGCGTTGTCGTGCCCGATGTCGACGTTGCGGTCCTTGACGTACGGGTTGGCCCAGACGGCCAGCGCGTCGTCGCCGGTGTTGCGGAACGACGAGTTGAAGACGAGCGAGTTGCGCGTGCCGTTGCTGAAGTTGATGCCGTCCGCGTAGGTGTTGCGGATGCGCATGCCGGAGAACTCGACGCCGTCGCCCGGCCCCCACAGCTCGGGGATGTTGGTGTAGTCGCGACCCACCCACACGCCGACGTTGGCGTGCTCGATCCACACGTTGGTGATCTTCGTGTCCTGGCCGAAGCGCCCGTTGAGGCCGACGCCGCCCTCCTCCTGGCCGTTGTTGCCGCGGATGTCGCCGGAGCCGAAGATCGCGATGTCGGAGATCTGGACGTTGTCGTCGATGTCGAACCCGAAGTTGCCTTCGTGGGGGTGGTTGATGACGCCCGGGGCGAGGTGCGGCTTGATGAGGCTGTAGAGCTGCGAGTGCCACATGCCCGCGCCGCGGATCGTGACGTCGCTGATGCCCACCTGGTTGTGCGTGCCGCGGTTGAGCGGGTCGTCGGTGAGGATCTTCTTCTCCTGGCGCCACTGGCCCGCCGGGATCCACACGCAGTCGATCTCGCCCTCCTGGTTGGCGGTGACGGCGGCCTGGATGGCGGCCGTGTCCTCCAGCCCGTCGTTCGGGATCGCGCCGTACTCGGTGATCGACGTGCACTGCGCGGGCTTCGAGGTGGCCGGCGCGACCTGCTCGAGCTCGACCAGGTCGATGATGTAGAACGCGGCGTCGTCGCCGGCGTCGCGCTGGAGCTTGAACACCGTGCCCGCCGGGAAGGACCGGCTGAGCAGGGCGTGCGACTCGTCGAACAGGCGGCGGGCGTCGCCGCCCGGGGTGTTGACGAGGCCCTCGGGCTGGTCGGTCGTCCCGTACAGCCAGGAGTGCTTTGAGGAGAGCGTCAGCTTCTGCACGAACTGGCCGTCCGCGTAGAGGCTGATCGTCTTCTCCTGTCCCCCACCGCCGGCGGCGTCGGGGATCGAGTTGCGGACGACGATCGAGTTGGTCTGGTTGGTGGAGGTGAACTGCACGTACTGGCCGGTGCCGTTCAGCCGCACCGACTCGCGGCCCGACGACTCGGTGGCGAAGTTGGTGTGCCCGAACGTGCGCAGCGGGTCGGACTGGAGCAGCGTGCCGTTGTGCTGGCCGTCCTCGGCCTCGTAGGTGGTGTACGGGACGGCGGCGCCGCGGCCCACGGTCACCGCGAGCGTGCCGGTGTTGTTGTCCTCGTTCGTCTCGTCGACGACGTCGGTCGCGTCGGCCGTGGCCGTCACCGTGACGCCGCCGTTGGTCGCCGTCCAGGTCGCGGACGGGGTGACGGTGACGGTGCCGCCCGCCGGGACGGCCGGCGTCGTGCCGTTCAGGGTGGTCGAGCCCGCCACGACGCGCGTGACGGAACCGGCCGGGACCGCCTGGTTGCCGCGGTTGCGCACCTGGACGGAGAAGGTCACGGCCGCGCCGACAGCGGGGTTGGCCGGGTTCGAGGACACGGAGACGACCTCCAGGTCGGGCCCGGGCGCCTCGCCGACGACGAGCTTGGCCGTGGCCGTGAACCCGTTGTCGGTCTCGTCCTGCTCGGCCACGGTGTTGCCGGGGTCGACGACGGCGCCGACCGTGTACTCACCGGCGGGCTTGGTGCCGGCCGCGACCTGCACCTGGGCGGTCGCGCCGGGCTGGAGCGCGGCGACGTTCGCCGAGCCGGCCGTGCTGCCGCCGATCTTGCCGTCCAGCGTCGTGGCCGACGAGGCCCGGTCGCCCGTGTTCTTCACGGTCGCCGTGAGCGTCAGGGGCGTGGTCGCCGTCGGCGACGCCGGGGACGCCGTCACCGCGGTGACGGTGAGGTTCGGGTTGGGCGCCGGGGCGCCGTAGACCTCGAGCTCGGCGACCTGCCCGTTGCCCGCGCCCGTGTTGGCGGTGAAGCGCAGCCGCACGTCGGTGACCGTGCCGGTCACGGGAACGTCCACGAGGTTGCCGCTCCCGGGCGCGAACGCGTACGCGGCGGACGCCTTGATCTCCTGCCAAGCGCCCGTTCCCGAGCGCCCCCAGACCGAGAAGGTCTGCGTGCGCGCGCCCCAGGCACCGTCCGGGTTCACGCGCACCCGCACGCTGCTGACCTGCGTGGGCGCGGCCAGCGAGACGTCGAGCGTCGACGGGTACTGCCCGCCGGCGCCCTCCCAGTAGGTGCCGGTCTGCCCGTCCACGGCGTTGGCCGCGACATACGTCCACTCGGTCGACGCCGCCGCCGCCGGGCGGTTCAGGGCGTAGTTGGTACCGGTCGGGTCGGTGGGATCGGTGGGGTCCGGCGGGTCGGTCGGGTCAGGGTCGCCCGTGGGCGTGCCCCACACCTGCAGCTCGGAGACCTGCCCGTTGCCCGCGCCGGTGTTGGAGCTGAACGCGAGACGCACCTCGTCGGCCTCCCCGTCCAGCGGGACCTCGACGGTGTTGCCGCTCGCCGGGTCGAAGGCGTAGGCGGCCGAGGCCTTGAGCGTGCGGAACGACGACTCGCCGTCGGACCGGCCGAGCACGCTGAACGTCTGGGTGCGCGGCGACCACGCGGCGGGCGGGGGCAGCTTGACGACGACGCGCTCGACGTCGGCGTCCTGCCCGAGGTCGACCGTGAGGTGCGCCGGGTACTGCCCGCCCGCGCCCTCCCAGTAGGACGAGACGTTCCCGTCGTTCGCGTTGCCGGCGACGTAGGTCTGCGTCACGGACGACGCCGTGATCGGCTTGCCGAGGGCGAGGTTGGTGGCGTCCGCGGCGTGCGCGACGACGGCCAGTCCGAACGGCGCGACGAGCGCCAGCGCGGCGCCCGTCACGACCGTGTGCTTCCAGGGGATTCTCATGAACGTCCTCGTTCTCCCGCCGGGGCGGGCTCGGCCACCCGCGGGCATCGTCGCCCGACGTCGGCGCGCCCGGCCGTGGCGCGCGTCGACGTCCTGGGTGGATCGGGTCGGCGCCACCGAGACGGCCCGAGAAGGGCCGCGCACCGGGGGCGAGAGTGCAGAGTTGCAGTACGTGCACTGCTTTGTGCTCGTTGCCTGTCAAGTTCTTGCAGTCTTGCGGTTCGGATATTACGAGGGCGAATCCTGGGGCGTCAAGGGTCCGGCGGGGTCCCGCCGCGCGCTGGCATCATGTCCGGATGCCCGACGCCGCCCGCCTCACCTGCCCGTTCTGCCACCGGAAGGTCTCGCCGCCCGCGCTCCGCCTGCACGAGTGGTGGCACGGGAGGCGCCGGCGGGACGGCCAGCAGCAGGGGCACGTGACCCTGACGCGCGACGCCCGGTACGAGGGCTCGCTCGACGGCGTCCCCCAGACGTACCGCCACTCGGTCTGCGGGGCGGGCACGGGCATGCCCGAGGAGATCGTCCGCAGCTACCTCGCCAACCCGTTCCTCTACGGCGACCTGTCGTTCTGCACGGGCTGCGGCGACTACGTGTCCAAGGCGGAGCTGCGCTGGGCCGAGACGGGACAGCCGCTGCGCGAGTACTTCGACGCGCTCCGCGCGGCGGCGACACCGGAGCTACGGGCGCAGGCGCAGGTGCACCGGCGGGGTGGGGTGGGGCGGTAGTCAGGGGCGGCGCTCAGCCGCCGGTCACCTCTTGCCTTGGCGCGTCCCACGCCTCCGGGCTCGCGTAGTGGTTCCGATGGCCGGCCGCCAGCACGGCGCGCAGTGGCACGAGGTGCTCGGTATCGTCCGGAAGCCCCAGCCGGTCGAGGAGATCTAGAGCGGGGGCAGGTTCGAGGTTGCCGAAGTAGTCGTGGTAGCTCGCGAGTATCGCCTTGAAGACGGCCTGGTGCAGACCGTCGATCTCCGACGAGCAGCGGTAGGCGCGCTCCTTCACCTCCCACGCCACCGGGCCGGAGAGGTCCAGCACCCGAGCAGCGCGGCGCAGGAACAGGTCCGGGGCGGCCGCCGCGGCGAGCGCATCCCGGTCTGCGAGCTCGTCACCGATGAGCGCCCTGAATGCGCCCTCCGACGTCGCCCGGCACTCGAACCAGGAGTGCCAGATCGAGTTGTCGATCACCGTCGAGAGGCTCGGGGCTTCCAGCCGCTCCCGCAGCCCCGCCCAGAGCTCCGGCGGCGGCACCTTGCCTCGCAGGCAGTACGGGAAGTGCAGTTCCTCCGCCGTCCACAGCTCGTCGAGGAGGTCCACCATCCCCAGGGCGACCTGGATCCTCCCGGCCTCGTCCAGGTCGTCGTCGTCCTCGAAGATCCAGGACGAGCAGT
Source organism: Promicromonospora sp. NPDC057488 (assembly GCF_042802395.1). Lineage (NCBI taxonomy): Bacteria > Bacillati > Actinomycetota > Actinomycetes > Micrococcales > Promicromonosporaceae > Promicromonospora > Promicromonospora sp. NPDC057488. Next base: position 8,521 of record NZ_JBHVEG010000146.1, on the reverse strand, counting down.
TCAGCGCGATGTCGTTCTTCGTCACCTCGCGCTCGGGCTCGTCGTCGTAGATCCAGACGTCGGGCCCCGTCTGCAGCACTCCGTTCTCGGCCAGCCAGGCGCGAGCGACGTCGGCATCGGTATGTTCCACTTTGCTCTCTCACACTCGGCAGCGATGGCACGCTAGCCGGGACGCACGCCGAAAGCGCACCATTTTCGTCAAGCACTCACAGCCCGAAGGGATCGCGATGTCCGGCAATCTGCGCGATCCCTTCCGCACGCAGGCCGAGTACCTCGCCCATGACGCCCCCACAAAGGAACTGGCCGCGGTCTTCGAAAGCGGAGGCAGCGCCGGGTACAGCGACGAGCTGCGCGCGATGATCGTCCACGAGCTGGTCCTGACCAGGCACGATGTCGCCAACCATCCGCTGGTCGGCCGCTGGGCGCGCGGGAGCCACTGGCGCCATCACGGGCTCGGCTGGCTCCCGCTCGAGCTCACCGAGTTCGAGCGGTCGCCTGGCCCGCGGGGCGCACGGTTCGAGCAGGGATGGGAGGCCCTCCTCGCCGGCAGGTCGGTCGATGCTGCGGGCAGGACGATCGAGTTCGTCGAGACGACGACCGACGACTACACCGACCGCGCCGCGCAGGCGTTCGCCCACTGGGCCAAGGACTCCAACGGCAAGATCGACGCGCACGAGTACCTGGCCGCCGACGCCGTCCGGGACGACGATCTGCGCGACCTGCTCGTGCATGCAGCGCCTGCGTTCCTCGGCACCACCCACACGCTCCGAGCGATCCCGGCCACCCTCACACAGGCCTGGCTGAGGCTCTACCAGGCCGGGAGCGCCCCCAGCTACTACGGGTCCAGCCCAGGCGGCGCTCACGGGAGGCTGTATGCCTGGCAGTCGATCGCCGCGCTCACCGGGGCACCGGTCGCGGCGACCCCCGACGACATCGCACGGCTGGCCCGCACCTGTCGATGGTTCGCCCTGGACGTCACGAGCGCCTGGTTCTGGGACGCCTGGTGGGTCTCCGACGTCGCGCTTGCCTGCATCGGCCCCGAGCCGGAGCGGGTCGCGGTGATCGCGGCGACCGGCACCGACTGACCGCGGCTGCGCGACCGGTGCTGGAGGATGACCGGCATGACCTGGCAGGAGGAGGACGGACGGTCGTACGCGATAGCGCCCCCGACACCCGACGAAGACCTCCAGGGACGACGGCTGTTCGTCGCGGACGACGACGGTGACCTGGAGCCGGCGCTGGAGATCCTGTCCGGACCGCACGCCGGCCTCCAGGAGATCACCGCGACGTGGCACCGCCCCGTGCGGCCACTGCTCGTGCAACGGCTGGCGACGGAGGCCGTGACCGAGCTGCTCGACGGCGTCGTCCGCAGGGGCCGCTTCGGATGGCCGCAGGCGAACATCGCCCAGGCGCTCTCCTGGGCGGGCCGGGAGGTCGGACGCTGGTGGGGCCCGGAATGGCCGCTCGACGGCAGCGATGCCGGCACCTTTGCCGAGGGAAAGACCTATGCGGCGCCCGATGCCGAGGCATCTTCTTTCGCTTGGCTGGGTCTCGCGCTCGACACGGGCGACGTCCAGGTCACCACCTACCAGGACGACGCGTACTTCGGACTCTGCTTCGAGCCCCAACCGCGTAACGCTCTCGCCGACAACGACCCGAGGTACTACAGGCTCCACGAGTCGCTCGCGCTGCCCGTCGGCCGGATCGAACAGGTCACCGTCGCGATCGACCGGACGACGCTGGACGACCCGATGTCCGACGTCGTGCTCGCCGAGACCACGCTCGTCGTCGGCGGACGGCCTGTCCCGCTCATCGCCGCCGAAAACTACGGCCCCGACGAGTGGCACCGGCTCGACGAGTCGGTCGTGGTGCTGAGTGATCCGGACGCCGTGGACAGAATTGGCTGGCTCCCACCCCGGCCCATGCGCCGATAGCCGCAGGTAAACACGTCGCCCCCGGTCTGCACGATCCGCTACGGTCATCCCCGCGACGGCGTGTAGTTCAGCGCAGAACACCCGGCTTCGGACCGGGAGGGCGCGGGCTCGTTACCCGCCACGCCGGCCGGCGACGTGTAGTTCAGGGGAGAACACCGGGCTGATCCCGGAGGGCGCAGGTTCGAAGCCTGCCACGTCGGCATGTCCTACGAGGAGCAGCAGCTGTTCGCTGCCGTCCACACCGCCGTCGGCCACCCGGACCCCGCGACACGGGAACGTGCGCACACCCGCGCCCAGGCCTGGGTGCAGCACCTGGCCGGCGTGCTGGCCGGGAAGATCACCACCGGCACCCGGACGCCGGTGCGCGACCTGCCCGCGTGGGTCACGCTCGACGTCCTGCACGGCGGCTTCGCGTCCGGCTCCGCGGCCGCGGGCGGTCCGCTGTCCGACGACGAGCACACGCTCGCCCGTGAGCTCGACGTGCCGCGGACGCGCGCGGCGCTGAACGCCTGGCACCTGACCGACGAGGGTCGGGCGCGCCTGCTGGCGCTGCTCGACAGCGGGCACTACGAGATCGTGCATCCGGAGAACGCGGCGCTCCTCGTGGTCGCCTGGCTGGTCCACGCCGGTGACACAGACACGGCAGTCTCGGTGCTGGAGCAGATGGGGCCGCTCATGGACCGACTCCGCTTCTACCCCGTCGAGACGGAGCAGGACGAGGCGCCCACCGGCCAGGTCTTCCGCCGCTCGGAAGCGGCCACGCGTGCGGCCCTCGCAGCGCGGACGCCCCACCCCCGGGTCGAGACGCAGCGCGAGGCGCTGACGGTCTGGGCCCCGTTCGCCGACGAGCTCCTCGCGCTCTGGTGGCCGGTGGCCGACCCCGACGCGTCGCAACCCTGCCCGACGCCGCCACAATCGCCGACGCCGCCACGCGCTACCGTGCGCTGGCCGCCGCGCACACCCGCAGCACGGCACACACGAGCCAGAAGACGAACCTCGGCGTGCTCGTGGCCGCGACGCTGCGCGCCGCCGAGGGCGACCTGAGCGCCGGGGAGCGGTCCCGCGCGGTCCACGCGGCGCGAGGCATGGCCGCGAAGCGCGGCCGGCCCGGGTCCGCCGACCTCGCCAGGGCACGTGACCTGCAGCTCGACGCAGTCCGGGCGCCGTCGCACGCCGCGGTGGCGCACGTGGTCGCCGGACGCCTCGACGCCGACGCCGTGCGCCGGGGCGTGCCGGACCCCGAGGCCGTCCTCGGGTCCATCGCCACCGGGGAGGCGAGCGCGGTGGTGCCCGTGGGCGCCGTCGTACCTCCGTCCGTCGTTCGGGCCGTCGGTCTGGCAGCGCAGGGGACGGTCGAGGAACTGCACGAACGGGGCATCATCCCGTCGGCCGAGGTGCTGGCAGAGCTCGCCCCACAGCTCGTGGGCGCGCAGTACGCCGCGACCTACCCGGACCCGGTGCTCGGGCTGCTGATGGCACGGACCTATCAGGCATTCCGTGCCCGGCGGTCGCTGCTGCTCACGGACCTCAGCGCGCAGGTGAAGCTCGGCGAGCTGCCGTGGGTCTCGGCGGTCGGCCCCTACCGGGCCGTCGCTGACACGGCGCGCGACGCCGCCGCTGCCGCCCTGCGCCGGGTCGGCGGCCTGTACCTCGTGTGGTTCGGCGGCACGCCGCTGCCGAACCCGCTCCTCGTCGAGCTCGAGGCCCTCGCGAGCCAGGCCGGGCTCGACGTGCCCCTGGTTCCCGAGCTGGCGGCCGACATCTTCCAGGACGCGTTCTCCCGCCGGTTCGCGGTCACCGCAGCGCTGGTGCGGGAGCACGCCGGTCCGGCGTACCTCACCTATTACGGGCTGGCCGACGACCTGGCCGAGCTCGCCCGGCACGACGACGACAAGCAGGTCTTCGCGCGCGCGTGCCGGCGCCGGGCCGAGCAGTCCGGCAGCGGCGACCACTGGTCGGTCACGCGCAACGGGATGGTGATCGAGCAGGCCCAGATCGTGACGAGCCACAACCTGGCGTCACTGGCCGCCCTCGGCGTGCCCGCGGACCCGGAGGCGACGGCGCGGCTCGCGTTCGCCGACGTCCTGCGGCTGGTGCGCGTCGCCGTCCGGCCGGGTACCGCGGAGTACGTCGCCCGGAGCGACGCCCGGGCCGCCGGTCTGGCGTGGCGGCACGTCGTGTGGTTCGCCGCCCTGCTCCCGGAGGCTCGTACGCACGCGCTGATCGGCGAGCTGACGGCGTCAGTCGGTGACGAGTCGCCGCGGCTCACGGCCGCGCTCTCCGACCTGGCGGCGGCGTTCTCCGGGACTGCGCCGGACAGACCGCTGCTCGGCTGGGCGAACGGGCCACACCCCCTCCTCGCGCCGGCCGGCAGCTTCCGGTAGTCCCCGCCCCCGAAAGTTCCCCCACTCCCGCCCTGGTGCTCCGCCCCCGCCAGGCGGACCGTGGAGGAATGGATCCCAGCCCGGAAGCACCGTCGGCCGAGGCGGTCGCGGAACGCCTGTTCGGTGCCGTTCTCGGCACCGTAGACCTGATGTCGACCTTCCTGGGCGACCGCCTGGGCTGGTACCGCTCGCTGGCCGAGGACGGTCCCGCTACCCCGCCCGAGCTCGCCGAGCGCACCGGCACCGACGCCCGGTACGCGCGCGAGTGGCTGGAGCAGCAGACGGTCACCGGCCTGCTGCACCTCGACTCGGACGGCGCCGCCGACGAGCGCGTCTTCAGCATCCCGCCGGCCACCGCGGAGGTCATGACCGACCGGCACAGCCTCAACTTCCTGGCGCCGATCGGCCGGATGTTCGGGGCGGTCGGTCCGGCCCTGCCCCGGCTCCTCGACGCCTACCGCACCGGCGACGGGATCAGCTGGGCCGAGCTGGGCGATCACGCGCGCGAGGGCCAGGCGGACGCGAACCGGCCGTGGTTCGAACACCGGCTGGCCGATGCGCTGCGCACCGTCGAGGACCTGCACGGGCTGCTGGCGCGCCCGGGTGCCCGCGTCCTCGACGTCGGCAGCGGCGGCGGCTGGTCGAGCATCGCGCTGGGCCGGGCCTACCCGGACGCCGCGGTGCACGGGATCGACATCGACGCACCATCGGTCGTGATGGCGGCCGCAAATGCCCAGGCGGCCGGTGTCTCCGACCGGGTCCGGTTCTCGCACGGGGACGCCGCGGAGCTCCCCGCCGAGCACTACGACGCGGCCTTCGCCTTCGAGTGCGTCCACGACATGCCCCGGCCCGTCGACGTGCTCGCGGCCGTCCGGAGGTCGCTCACGCCTGGCGCCCCGCTGATCGTGATGGACGAGGCCGTGGCCGACACGTTCGCGCCCGACGGCGACGACCTCGAGCGCATGATGTACGGCTTCAGCCTCTTCGTCTGCCTGCCCGACGGCCGGTCCAGCAGCCCGAGCACTGCCACCGGGACGGTCATGCGTCCCGAGCGCCTGCGCGAGTACGCCGAGGCCGCCGGGTTCGGCTCCGTCGAGGTGCTGCCAATCACCGACTTCGGCTTCTTCCGCTTCTACCGGATCACCTGAGCTCGCGGTACCCGACGGGCCCCAGGGGTCCTCAGGGTGCGCCAGGAACGACGAACGTCACCGTCCGCACCGGGTTGTCGAACTCGGTGGTGCGCAGCGACACCTGCACCTCCCACTCCCCCGTGGTCGGCAGCACGACGTCGCCCGCGTAGACCCCCGGCCCGAGCGAGCTGAGCGACAGCTCCCCGAGCTCCACCTCGTCGGACGCCAGGCTCATCCGCGGGGCCTCGAAGCCCTCCGCAGGCTCCCCCGCCGGGTCGGTCATCTCGATCGTGAGCGTGGCCGGCCCGACGGCGACCGGGTCCAGGGTGATCCGCGCCGAGACGTCGTCCAGCCGCACCGACTCGGTGGCGCTCTCCCCGCGGCCCTCGGCCGCCACCGCCGACGCCGTCTCGGGGCTGCGGTCCACCAGGAACCCGGTGACCGCCAGCACCACGACCAGCACGCCGGCCTCCGCGAGCGCCGTCCGGACCAGGGGTGTGGCCGACGCCGAGCGGTCGGTGCGCGCGGGCGCCGTCCGGCCGCGGGACACCGCACCGCCGCGAGACGCCTTGCGCCCGCGGGGCGGTGGCCGGCGGGCGGGCTCGGGGCGCGCCGCCACCGCCCGGAACCTCGGGAGCAGCGCGTACCGGTTCCACGCGGCGATGCCGATCGCGACCAGCGCGGCGAGCACCTTGACCAGCAGCAGGGCGCCGTAGCCGGAGTCGAGCAGGGCGGCCCAGCTCCCGGAGATCCGCCACGCCAGCACGGTCCCCGCGACCACCAGCACCGCGAGCAGCCCGGCGGCCCAGGTGGAGAACGAGCCGAGCACGACGGCGCCGTGCTCGCCGCGCGCGAGGTCGCCGAGCACCAGGGCGATCGCCACCAGGCCGCCCAGCCACAGGGACCCCGCGGCCAGGTGGAGCACGTCCACGCCGAGCACGAGCACCTCGGGCGTCGCGGCCCGCGTGTGCCCGGTGAACGCGGGCGCGGTGACCGCCAGGGCGCAGCCGGCGAGCACCAGCGCGGCCCGTCCCTGCCCCCGGCCCGGGCCGGGGACGGCCACCGGGAGCGCGCACGCGGCCAGGGCGAGTCCGGCGACGACGGCGGCCGGCACCGCGTACTCGGCGGCCGCGAGCACCGTCCAGGTGTCGCCGTCGGCGAGGGCGGAGGCCGGGAGGCCGAGCTGGTAGAGCGCGACCAGCGGCACGGCGAGCGCCCAGCCCAGTGCGCCGACGCCGGCCGCCACGCGGGCGACGGGCCGGAGCCGGGCCCGCGAGCGGTCGGCGGCGGGGTCGCGCGGGAGGAACAGCACCGCGAAGGCGGCCAGCCCGGCGGCCAGGAGCAGGCCCACGTAGCCCACGCCGCGGACCACGCCGAGCAGGACGGGCGCCTCGGTCCCGGCGTCGGCGCCGGTCCCGGGCACGTCGACGACGTCGCTGGGCGCGCCGACCGCGAAGCTCAGCGAGCCGCCGATCGGGTGCCCGTCCTCGGACACGAGCCGCCACACGACCACGAGGGTGCCGTCGGCGACCTCCTCGTCGAGGTCGACGAGGAGCCGCGACGCGCGGACCGTGGCCGTGGAGGCCACCTCGGTGCCCGTCGCGTCGAACACCTTGATCCCGGCCGGGACGCCGATCACGGACTCGTTGAAGGTGAACGTGACCCGCTCGGGGGCGGTCTCCAGCACCGCGCCCTGGGCCGGGTCCGTGCTGATGAGAGTGGCGTGGGCCGAGGCGCTGCCCGCCGGCCCCACCAGGAGGGCGGTCAGGACCGTGAGCAGGAGCAGCCAGCCCCCGGCGCGCCGGACGGCGCTGGTGGGGCCGGTGGCGCTGGTGGCGCTCATGGGTTCCGGCGGCGGCGGAGCAGGACGAACCCGCCCGCCAGCGCGCCCACGACCAGCAGGCCGGCCGCGCCGTAGGTGACCATGGGGTCGCGGCCCGAGGTGGCGGCGGCGGGCGCGGCTTCGGCGTCTGCCGCGTCAGCCTGGGCTCCGGCAGGCTCGGCGACCACTGTTGCCTCGGCCGCGGGCTCGGCCGCGGCCTCCTCCTTGGCCTCCTCCTCGACCTCGCCCGCTTCCCCGCCCTTCCCCTCGGTCACGACCAGCACCGGCGCCGGGCGCTCCAGGTCGTCGTGCCCCTCCGCGTGCTCGGCGACCTCGGTCCAGGCGGCCTCGCCCACCTCGCACCGCTGGACGACCGGGAAGACGAGCGTCGCCCCGGCGTCGTCGGGCAGGCGCACGGAGAACGCGACCTCGGCGTGCTCGCCGTCCGGCAGCGGGGTGTCCGTGCTGTAGGTGAGGCCGTCCGCGGCCTGGTCGACCGCCCAGCGGTCCGTGCCGGAGGCGCGCACCTCGGTGACCTCCTCCGGCATCCGGATGGTGATCGCGGTGGTCGCGGACTCCGCGCAGCCGTGCGGGATCTCGACCCGGAGGTCGGCCGTGGCGCCCGCCGCGGTGGTGGACGGCGTGATGGTCACGTGGGCGGACGCCGGCACCGTCGCCAGCGCCACCAGGCCGGCGGCGGCGAGTCCGGACAGGGCCGTGCGCCGGACGGCGGTCATGCGATTCATGGCGACTCCATCGTCGAGTTGAGCGTTACCAAATCAGCCCGCCGAACCACTGTCAAGAGTGTGAACTGAGGGCCCGAAACCGTGGACGTTCACCCACCGCACCGCGTACGGTGGTTCACGTCACCGAACCAAGGTCGCTCCCGTGAACTGTGTCCCGTCGGAGCGGCCGCCACCGGAGGGAAGCCATGCCCAACATCACCGTCGAGCTGCTGCGCGGCCGCACCGTCGAGCAGCGCCGTGACTTCGCCAAGGCCGTGGCCGACAGCGCGGTCGAGATCCTGGGCGCCCGCCGCCAGGACGTCCGCATGGTCTTCAGCGAGATCACGCCCGACATCGTCGCCAACGGCGGCGTGCTCGCCAGCGAGGACGACAGCCGGGCGGGCGTCGTCGCCACGTTCGCGGACGACTGACAGCCGGCTCTTTCGAGGCCTAGGTTTCTTCGCTCTGAGCCGGCTCAAAGCGAAGAAACTTAGGCCTCAAAGGAGAGGTCGGGCCGGGCCCGGGG
>NZ_JBHVEG010000145.1:0-15906 GCF_042802395.1 Promicromonospora sp. NPDC057488 | reverse complement strand
TTAGCGACAGGTCTCGGAGACCGCTTTCGCCGGCGCCGTCGCCGGCGCCGGCGACCAGCTCGACCGTGAGGTCGTAGAGGGGCTGGTCGCCGTGGCCGCGCGGCCACCAGAGCTGGGCGTCGGGTACCGGAAGGTCGAGCACGGCCACGCCGTCCGCCACCGCCGTGACGCCCTCCGCCCCGGCGACCCGGACGCGCACGCGTGCGCCGTCCCCGGCACCGGCACCGGCGACGTGCGCCGCCACCCGAGCCCGCGGCACGCCGTCGACCACGTCACCGGCGACCCGGAGCTCGCCGAGGCGCGCGCCGGACCAGCTCTCCAGCGTGACGGGGCGCCAGATGCCGGAGGTGGCGGTCTCGATGCCCCAGTCCCAGCCGAAGCTGCACGCCATCTTGCGGATCGCGTTGTAGGGGTGCCGGTTGGTGTGGGGCCGGTAGCCGAGGGACAGGCTCGCGGCGTCCGCGTACCGCACGGGCGCGGAGAACGTGACCTCGAGCGTGTTCCCGCCCGCGCGCAGGGTGCTCGCCGCGTCGAGGCGGTACGTGCGGTGCATGTTGCGCACCTCGCCGAGCTCGACGCCGTTGAGGCGGATCGCCGCGACGGTGTCGAGGCCCTCGAACACGAGCTCGTGGTGGTCGTGCTCGCCGGCGGACCAGTCGAATGTCGTCCGGTAGGTCCAGTCCGTCAGGCCGATCCACTTCTGCGTTCCCTCGTTGTCGTCGAGGTACGGGTCGGGGATCAGCCCGGCGGCCAGCAGGTCCGTGTGCGCGCTGCCGGGCACGGTGGCCGCGACCGGGCCGGCCGCGCGGACGGCGTCGGGCACGGGTCCGTGACCGGGTTCGACGGTCCAGCCGTCGTGGAGCAGTCGGCGTTCGACCGTCATGCGGAGAGGTCCCTTCGGCGGATCAGCTCGGAGTACCAGCGGGCGCTCGCCTTGGGCGTGCGGTCGAGCGTGTCGTAGTCGACGTGGACGATACCGAAGCGCTTGGCGTAGCCGTAGGCCCACTCGTAGTTGTCGAACAGCGACCAGAGGAAGTAGCCGCGCACGTCCACGCCGTCGTCGACGGCACGCTCCACCTGCACCAGGTGGCGGCGCACGTAGTCGATGCGGTCGGCGTCGCGGACGGTACCGTCGGCGACGTCCGTGTCGGGAAAGGCGCCGCCGTTCTCGGTGATCATGAGCGGCAGGTCCGGGAAGCGGTCACGGAGCGTGACGAGCAGGTCGTGGAGGCCCTCGGGCTCGATGTTCCAGCCCATCTCGGTGTGCGGCCCGGGCTGCGGCAGGAACTCGACGTCCTCGGCCCCCGGCCACGGTGAGCCGGACGACGGCGAGTGGCCGTCGGCGTTCTGCCGCTCCCCCACCCCGTCCCAGAGCCGCACGCGACTGGTCGCGTAGTAGTTCACGCCGAGCACGTCGACGGGCTGGTGGATCTCGGCCAGATCGCCGTCCCGCACGAAGGACCAGTCGGTGACGTCCGCGGTCGTCTCGATCACGGAATCCGGGTAGGCGCCCTCGAGCTGAGGCCCGAGGAAGGCGTCGTTCGCCAGGGCGAGCACCTTGCGCCGGGCGGCCTCCCCGGTCGGCCCGTCCGGGCGGGCGACATGGAGGTTGTGGGTGACCGAGAGCTGGCCGGTGACCACGAGCCGCAGCGCCTGGACGGCGAGCCCGTGGGCCCGGTTGAGCTGGTGCACGGCCCGCAGCGGCTCCTCCCGGCCGGTGATCCCGGGTGCGTGCGCGCCGGAACCATGGCCCAGGTAAGCACTGCACCAGGGCTCGTTGAGCGTGGTCCAGGTGTGCACCCGGTCGCCCAGCCGGGAGCCGATCAGCGCCGCGTAGTCGGCGAACGCCTCCGCCGTCGGGCGGGTCAGCCACCCGCCGTCGTCCTGGAGCGCCTGCGGCAGGTCCCAGTGGTAGAGCGTGGCGACCGGCGCGATCCCGCGCGCAAGCAGGCCGTCGACGAGCCGCTCGTAGAAGTCCACGCCCGGCTCGTTGACGGCGCCGCGGCCGCTCGGCAGGACGCGGGACCACGAGATCGAGAACCGGTAGGCCTCCAGGCCGAGCTCGGCCATGAGGTCGAGGTCGCTCTCGAGCCGGTGGTAGTGGTCGTCGGCGACGTCGCCGGTGTCACCGTTCACCGTGTTGCCCGGCGTGTGGCTGAACGTGTCCCAGATGGAGGGGCCGCGACCGTCCTCGGCCGCGGCACCCTCGATCTGGTAGGCGGCGGTGGCGGAACCGAGCAGGAAGCTCGCGGGCAGCGTCACTTGAGCGCACCTCCGAGCAGACCGGCGACGTAGTAGCGCTGCAGCACGAGGTAGACGATCACGCACGGGAGCACCGTGATCGCCACGCCGGTCTGCATGAGGCCGAAGTCGGTCTGGAAGTTGTCGTCGGCGGACAGGATGCCGATGCTGATCGGCAGGGTGTAGAGCCGCTGGTCGGTGATCAGGATGAGCGCGGCGAAGAAGTCGTTCCAGGCCGCGAAGAACGACAGCAGCGCCGTCGAGACCAGGCCCGGGACGGCGACCGGCAGCATGACCCGCCACATGGCGGTCAGCGCGCTCGCGCCGTCGATCTGAGCCGCCTCCTCCAGGGAGGACGGGATGGCCGCGAACGAGTTGCGCATGAGGAAGATGCCGAGCGGGAGGTTGAAGGTCGCGAGCACGAGCGCGACTCCCACCAGGTTGTTCTGCAGGCCGATGTCGCGCAGCACGATGTAGAGCGGGGTGATGACGGCCTGGAACGGCACCATGAACGTCACGAGCGTGACGAAGAACGCGACCTGGCTGCCGCGATAGGGCAGCTTCGCGAACGCGTAGCCGGCCAGGGTGCTGGCGACCATTGTCACGCCGGTCGCCAGCAGCGAGACGAAGACGGAGTTGCCGAGGCTCTGGGCGACGCTCAGCCCCTTGCTGGAGTCGGTGATCTGCGCCAGGTCGTCGAGGCCGACCTGGGAGAGCATGACCCAGATCGGGTACAGGAAGAGCACGGCGAGGCAGACGCTGATGATCCACCAGGCCACGCGGGGCAGGACGGACGGGCCGCGGCGGCGCCGGACGCGCCCGCCGGCAGCGGCCGTGCTCGCGGGTGCGGGTGCGGGAGAGGTGAGGGTGGTCATGCGTGGTCCGAGTTCCGTAGGAGGAGCATCTGCCCGGCGCTGACGAGGCCGAGCACGAGCATGAGCAGGACGGACAGCGCCGAGGCGTAGCCGACGTCGAACTGCACGAACCCGGTGCGGTAGATCTGGTAGACCGCCGTGATCGTGGAGCCCGCGGGGCCTCCGGTCGTCATGATGTAGAACTGGTCGAACGCCAGCAGGGAACCGGCGACCGAGAACACCAGGACGAGCGCGAAGGTGGGTCGCAGCAGCGGCGTGGTGATGTGCCAGAAGCTCTGCCACCCGCTGGCCCCGTCGATGCGCGCGGCCTCGTTGACCTCGTCGGGGATGGCCTGGATGCCCGCGAGCACCAGGAGCATCTGCAGACCGACGACCTTCCAGGTGACCATGCCGAGCACGATCAGGAAGGCCGACCCGAAGTCGGCGAAGAAGTTCGTGGTCGGGTCGACGAGCCCGAGGTCGCCCAGGAGCCTGGTCGTGGGGCCGATGTCGGACTGCCACATGAACATCCAGATGTAGCTGCCCGACGCGAGCCCGATGACGACGGGCAGGAAGTAGACGGTCTGGAAGAAGCGGTGCACACGTGTTCCGCCGCGGACCAGGAATGCCAGGACGAAGGCCAGGACCAGCAGGATCGGGGTGATCACCACGGTGTAGAGGACGGTGAAGCCGACCGCCCTCAGGAACTGGTCGTCGGCGAAGGCGGCCGCGTAGTTGTCGAGGCCGATGAACTTCGGGATGCCCATCAAGGGCCAGTCGTTCAACGACATGTAGATCGTGCGCGCCAGAGGCCAGAGGAAGAACAGCCCGAGCAGGGCGAACGCGGGCACGCTCAGCGCGAGGCCGAGCAGGCCGCGGCGGCGCGCCAGCCGGCCCTTCCGCGCGCCGCGTGGCGCGAGTGAGTGCTGGATTGCGGTCATGGTGGTGCTCCTGGTGAGGGTCGTGCTCCTGGTGAGGACAGGGCGGGCCGGGCGGCCCGCCCTGTCGACGGACGGGTTCAGCCGTTGGCCTGGTCGAGCAGCGGCTGCGCCGCTCCCTGTGCCTTGTCCTGTGCGGCGGCGACGGAGCCGGGGCCGAAGACCGCCTCCTGGATCAGGGTCGACCACACCCCGTTGGAGTCGTTGAAGAGCTCGTTCTCGATGGTGCTGTAGGGCACCTTGCCGACCTTCAGCACGTCGGCGAACACCTGGAAGCGCGGGTCCTTCGGGATGTAGACCTTGTCCAGCAGGTCCAGGCGGGTGGGCATGACGCCGTTGTCGGCGAGGATCGTCTGCGCGTCCTCGTCGGTGGCCCACCGCAGGAACTCCCAGGCGCCGTCAGGGTTCTCGGACCCGGCCGGGATGGTGAGGTTGTCGCCGCCGGCGAAGGAGCCGGTCTGGCCCTCCTCGGCACCGGGGATCGGCGCGACGCCCCACTCGAAGTCCGCGCCGTCGGCCTCGTCCTCCAGGGAGCTGATGAAGAACGTACCCCAGTTCATGATCCCGGCCTTGCCCGCCTTGAAGGCGTCGCCGGCGTTCGAGCCGCCGTCGGACTGCACCAGCTTGGGCATGGCGCCCGCTTCCCACAGGTCGCGGTACATGGTCAGGGTCTCGGTGACCTCGGGGCTGTCGAGCCGCGCCTGGGTGCCGTCGTCGGACAGGACGTTGCCGCCGCTGGCCCAGACGTACGGCGTCATGCTGAAGATGTTGCAGCCGCCGCACGCCCCGGAGAAGACGAACCCGTAGTTCCCGTCCCCGGTCTCGCCGACCGCCTCCGCGGCGGCCTGCACCTCCGCGGTGGTCGACGGCGGGTCCTCGGGGTCCAGGCCGGCCTTCTCGAACAGGTCCTTGTTGTAGTACATGGCGGACACGTCCGCGGTGAAGGGCACGGAGTAGACACCGCCCTCGTACTCCCCCTGGGCGACGTGGCCCGGGCTCAGCTCGTCCTTGTAGGGCAGCTCGCCGAACTGGTCGCTGACGTCGGTCAGCGCGCCCACGGAGGCGAAGTAGGGCACGTAGACGAGGTCGATGGACGCGATGTCCGGGGCGTTGCCGCCGGCCGCCGCGGTGCCGAACTTCTGCACGAAGTCGGCCGAGGGCACGAGGGTGACCTCGACCTGGGTGTCGTGCGTGGCGTTGAACTCGTCGGCGAGCTGCTGCATGAACCGGGACTGGGAGTCCCGGACCCACAGCGTGACGGTGCCGGACCCTCCGGCGTCGGCGCTGGTGCCGGCGCAGCCCGACAGGGCTGCCCCGGCGACCAGGGCCGTGACGGCGACGAGTGAGGTGATGTGACGCCTCATTGCGTGGTTCCTCTCTGGTGTTGCGGATGCGCCGGCGAACCGGCCGCGCCGGACGCTCAGCTGGTGGGCATCCAGACGCGCATGGCACCGGGGGCCCTGTTGGCCCACCGGAAGTAGGGGATCGCCCGGACGGTCCCGATCGCGGCGGCCGGGGCGTCGTCGCCGGCCGGCCCGTACAGGTCGGCGTGGGCGGCGTGGGCCCGGGCGCCCGGGATGTCGAGCACGGGCACGCCCAGCTCGGCGTCGCTGCCCGCCTCGACCGCGGTCGGCCGCAGCGGGATGACGACGTCCTCCAGCCGCACGCCCGGGGGCAGGTCCGCCTCCTCGAGGCAGTAGTAGACCGGCCCGCGGCGCAGCGCACGGGTACCGCGGACGCCGTCGACCCAGGGGTGCGCGCGCTCGAACACGGGCTCCACGGGCAGGTCCAGCACCACGGACGTCGTGCCTGCGGGCGCGTCGACGAAGCCCGGGGCGGCGGGCGCGGGCGCGGCCCCGTCGACGGCGACCGTGGCCCCGGCGGCCCAGGCGGGGACCCGGAACTGGGTGGTCCGCGCGGTCGGCACGTCGAAGGTCACGTCCACCCGCGACGTCCAGGGGAAGCCGGTCCGGACGGTCGCGGTGACGCCGTCGCCGACCTCGAACGTGCCGGGCGTGTAGAGCTGGAACTGGACGGCGTCGTCCGACTCCGTGACCAGGTAGGCGTTGATCGAGGACAGCAGGCGCGCCAGGTTGGGCGGGCAGCACGCGCAGAAGTACCAGTCGAGACGGGTCGACGGCGCGTCCTCCTCGTGCGTGTGCCCGGTGCGCAGCTGGAGGGGGTTGGAATAGAAGTACGCCCTGCCGTCCAGCGAGGTGGACACGGCGATGGCGTTGTAGAGGCCGCGCTCGATCTCGTCGGCGTACCGGGCGTCGCCGTCCAGGAGCAGCATCCGCCAGTTCCAGTGCAGGTTCGCGATGGCCGCGCAGGTCTCCGAGTAGGCGCGGTCGGCGGGCAGCTCGTACGGGTCGCCGAACGACTCGCCGCGGTGCCGTGAGCCCAGTCCCCCGGTGGCGTACATCTTGTGCTCGTGAACGCTCGCCCAGAGCGCGTCCAGGGCGGTGCGGTAGCCGGCGTCGGGCTCGTCGAGCTCGACGTCGGTCGCTCCGGCCAGCAGGTAGAGCTGCCGCACGGCGTGCCCTGTCGCCTCGCGCGCCTCCGCGACCGGCGTGTAGTCCTGGTAGTACGCGCCGCCGAACTGTCCCTCGCCGATGGTGCGGTAGCCACGCAGGTCGAGCATGCGGCGGGCGAGCTCGCGGTGGCGGGGGTCTCCGGTCAGGCGCGACAGCTCGACCAGCGCGGTCTCGATCTCGGGGTGGCCGTCGATGTCGTCGCGGCCACCCGCGCCGAAGGTCTTGTGCACCAGCTCGACGTAGCGCAGCGCGATGTCCAGCAGGTCGGTGCGCCCGGCGTGCGCCCAGGCGACCGCGGCCTGCACGAGGTGGCCGAGCTTGTACATCTCGTGGCCCTGGGGCAGGTCGGTGAACCGCTCCCCCGCGTGCGGGCCCTGGTAGTAGCTGTCGAGGTAGCCATCGTCTTCCTGCGCCGCCTCCAGGAGGCGGACCGCGTCGTCGACGAAGGGCAGGAGCTCGGCGACGTCGCCCCGGACCGCTTCCCAGCCGATGGCCTCGAGGGTCTTGTACAGGTCGGAGTCGGCGAACAGCGGACCCCGGAACGGGGCGTCGCTCTCGCCGACCAGGCGCCGCAGGTTGTCCAGCACCCCCGACGTCTCGAGCCGCTCGATGCAGTGCGGGATGGTGCCCTCGCGGTTGACGCGCTGCCAGTCGCCGAGCAGACCGCCGTCCAGGCGCACGCGTCGCAGGTCGAGCGGCCGGCGGGCGGCAGGCCGGGCAGGTGCTGCCGGGACGGCGAGTGTGTCAGGGGCGCTGGCCATGTCTCTCCTCGTTGAGCGTTCTGGGGCACCGATTCTCGTAGTACACCGGTGCACTAATGGAGGATAGTACACCGGTGCACTACGGGCGCAAGGGTCAGTTCCGGATGATCTCGGGGCGGGTCAGACCGAGGCGCGGCCCACGACGCGGTGGTCGGCGACGATGACCTGCGGTTCGAGGTCGTGCGCCAGGAGCCGCTCCGCGAGGCGGTCGACCGCGCTGCGCGCGATCCACTCGCGCCCCGAGTCGAGGGTGGTCAGCGGCGGGAACGCGAGCGCCGCCTCCTCGACGTCGTCGAAGCCGACGACCGAGACGTCAGCCGGCACGTCGAGGCCGTGCCGCTGGAGCTCGTTCAGCGCCCCGAGGGCGAGCGCGTCGTTGAAACCGAAGACGGCGTCGAACTCGACCTCTGCCTCCAGGACGCCCGCGATCCCCTGGGCGCCGGACTGCCGGTTCCATGGGACCGGGCCGACGAGCAGCCGGTCGTCGACGTCGATGCCCGCCTCGGCCAGGGCCCGGCTGTAGCCCTCGAACCGCTGGGCCGCCGCGGTCGGCACGTCCGAGCGCTCCATGCCCAGCGCGACGATGCGCCGTCGGCCGCGCTCGAGCAGGACCCGCGTCATCTCGTAGGCGCCCTGCTCGTTCGCGACGGTGACGAAGTCGAACCGGCCTCCGTGCACCCGGTCGCCGATGAGCACGGCCGGGACGTCGAGGGTCGCGGCCTCGATGTCCTCCGGCCCCAGCGCGATCGGGTGGAACAGCAGCCCGTCCACGTATCGCCCGCTCTCGCCGAGCAGCACCGCGAGCTCCCGGTCGTGCTCGCCGTCGGTCACCTCGACCACGACGTTCAGCCCGCGCCGCTGCGCGGCCGAGACCACGGCCTGCGCGAGCTCGGCGAAGTAGGGGTGCGCGATCTCCGGGATCGCGAGCGCGATGGTGCTGGTGCGGCCGGAGCTGAGGTTGCGCGCGGAGACGTTGAGCTTGTAGTTGAGCTCCGCGACCGCGGACTCGATCTTGGCGCGCGTCTCGGCGGTGATGTACGGGTATCCGTTGAAGTAGTTGGACACCGTCTTCTTCGACACGCCCGCCAGCTGCGCGACGTCGGCCATCGTTGCAGCCACCGCATCTCCCGTTCCGTCCGACAGCCCTTACCTTGCGATGTGGGCCATAGTTTCGCACGCCGGCCGGCTGACCTCGGTCATCCTGACGGCGTCGCCATGGCCGGCCTCGCGGCCTAGCGCCCCACGATCCGCGCCAGGTGCTGCCGCAGCGAGGACCCCCCGGACTCCACGGCGACCCAGGACAGCCACTCGCCCGCCACGGCGACCTCGACGACCTGGCCGCCCAGCCGGTACACCCGGCCGTCGAGGAGCAGACGTCCCGTTCCCTCGCTGTCCTGCGCGCTCGTCCAGACCACCGTTCCACCGTCGGCGTCGATCCCCGCCGCCTCTCCGTCCGCCTCGAGCAGCGTCATGGCCCCCGTCTCCCGGTCGAGCACGTGGAGGTCGCCCGCCACGCTCCACGCCAGCACGGCGTCCGACGCCGCCATCTCGGTCACCGTCTCGAGCGGGTAGCCGCCCGCCGGGGCGAGCTCGAAGTGCGCGTGCCGGACGCCGTCGTCCCGACGGTCGGCGAGCTCGATGCCGGTGCGGACGTTGTTCGCCGCCCACTCGACGCCGTCCGGCGTGACGGCGTACGCAGTGGAACCGGCGGCCAGGATCTCGGTCTCCCCGGTCGCTCCGGTCGCCAGCGGGACCCGCACCTGCTCGATCTCGCCCTGGTCCACGAGGCGCTGCAGGTGCAGGTACGCGCCGCTCAGCCCGATCCGGTAGCCCACGGGTACCGGATCACCGGACGACTCGACGAGCGTGCGCACCTCGGGTTCCCGCACGTCGTCGACGACGCGGATCGCCCACGGCGACGACTCGCTCTCGCGGGTCGCCACCTCCAGCCAGGCGACCCGGTCGCCCTGCCGCGCGACGGCGGGGATATCGGCCCGGCGCCCGTCGACCGTGCCGTTGACGGCCACCAGGCTGCTCTCGCCCGTGGCGGCGCGCAGCTCAAGCGCCAGCTCCTGGTCGGAGTCGCCGACGCCGTCGCCGGGACCCGGCGCCGCCCCGGTGAAGTAGATGACCGAGCCGTCCGCAGCCACGGTGCCCGGCACACCTGAACCCGGCGTCGGCTCGCCCACGCCGACGACGACTCCCGCCTCCACGGCGTCGGGCACCGCCCCCGCGTCCACGGTGAGCACGCACCGCCCCTCCAGCCAGGGCCGGACGTCCTGGTCCGACGTCCCCGCCGGGCAGTCACCGAGCCGCGGGCCGGAGTCGTCGTCGGGCCGCTCCAGGCCCACGAGCGTCCGGAACCACTCGCTGCCCGGCAGCGCGACCGGGCCCACGCCCGGGAGCGTGACCGGCCCCGCCAGGAAGAACGCCACCAGGAGCGCGGCCACCCCGCCGAGCGCCGCCTGCGCCGTGCGCCGTCTGCGCAGCGCGGCCCGGCTCCCGCCGAGCGTCTCGGCCGCGTCGCGGTGCGGCACGGGGATGTCCGCGAGGTCCGCCTGCTCCAGGATGGTGCGCAGGTTCTCCAGGCCGCGTGCGTTCGCCGACTTCACGGTCCCCACCGACCTCCCCAGCTCACCGGCGACCTGCGCCTCGGTCAGGTCCAGCAGGTGCCGCATGACCACCACCCGGCGCTGTTGCGGCGGCAGCTGCGCCAGCGCCCGGACGAGCTCGTCCCGCACGGTGACGCGAGCCGCGTGGTCCGGGGTGTCGGGCAGTCGGAGCACGTCGTCGCCGGGCAGGTCCGTGCGGGCGGTGCGGCGCCAGGTGTCGGTGCGCAGGTTGACGAGGACCCGGCGGGCGTAGGCACGCGGTTCGGCACCCACCCGGTGCCACGACCGGTAGACCCGCTCGAACGTGCCCTGGACCAGGTCCTCGGCCCGGTGCGGGTCTCCGCACAGCAGGTAGGCGGTGCGGAACAGGTACGGGCGGGCGTCCCTGACGAACGCGACGAACTCCTGGTCCTTGGAACGGACCACGCGGACCTCGGCCCGCTCGGGTGCGTGGGTGCTCATGTTCCCCATGACGCACCCCTTCCCCGAAAGGTTCAGCCGACGCCTCGGCTTTCCCGGGCCACCTGGCCGGGTGGCCCGGAGGGCAAGACTACGGACCCCGTCCGGTGCGGGCACCCGCCACCTCCCCGGCCGCCAACCCAACTTGCAACCTTGGGGTTGCACTGCGCCGAGAACCGTGTCAGCCTTTAGTGCAACCACAGAGTTGCAGATCCTCGGAGGTCCTGATGTCTGATCGACGGAGTCATACCGGAGGAAGTCGTTCACGCGTGGCGGTCGCCCTGAGCGTGCTGTTCCTCGGCACGTTCGTGATGGGGTGCGCCGAGATGCTCGTGGCGGGCATGCTCGACCTGATGGCCGCGGACCTCGCCGTCCCGCTGTCCGCGGTGGGCGCGCTGGTGTCCGCGAACGCGATCGGGATCGCGATCGGCGGACCGCTACTGACCTTCCTGACCGCCCGGCTCGACCGGCGGCCGGTGCTGCTCACCGCGCTCGCCGTGTTCACCGCGCTGAACCTGCTGCCCGCCCTCGGCGCCGGCCTGGAGGCCTTCATCGCCGCCCGCGTCGTGATCGGCGCGGTGGAGGGACTGTTCATCGCGGCCGCGATCACCACGGCGACGTCGATCGTGCCCCGGGAACGCGTGGGCCGGGCGATGGCGGTCGTGATCTCCGGCTTCGCCGTCTCCGGCGCGGTGGGGATGCCGCTGGGCCGGCTGCTCGGCGAGGCGGTGGGGTGGCGCGTGTCGTTCCTCGTCGTCGTCCTGGCGGCCGCCGCCGCGCTCCTGGTCGCCCTGCTCGTGGTGCCCCGGGTACCGGCCGAGTCCGAGGTCCGGATGCTGGGCCAGCTGCGGTTCGCGCTCGCCCCGCGCGTGCTGGCGGTGCTCGCAGTGGGCGTCCTGCTGTTCGCGGGCTCCTCGGCGGCGCAGACCTACCTCGTCCCCTTCCTGGGCGACGTCGCCGGGGTCTCCGGACCGTGGATCGGGGCGTGCCTGCTGGGCTTCGGGATCGCCGCCACCATCGGGTCGTTCGCGGGCGGCAGGTTCGCCGACGCCGGAGCCGCGCGCGCCCTGGTGCTCGGCGCCCTGGGCGTGGCGGCCTCGCTCGCCGGGCTCGCCCTCTGGGGGGCGAACCCCGTCGTCGCGGTGGTCGCGCTGCTCGCCCTCGGCATCTGCGGTGCGGGCATCACGAGCCCCTGGCAGCACCGTGTCGAGCACCTCGCCGGCCCCGGCGCCATCCTCGCGGCCTCACTGCCCGCGTCGGCCGGGAACCTCGGCGACGCCATCGGCGCCTTCGCCGGAGGGCAGGCGATCGACGTCGGCGGCGTCCCCGCGGCGATCGTCGCGGCCGCGGTCCTCGCCGCGGTGTCCGTCGCCGCCGCGATCGTGACCCGCTCCCTGCGCCCCGCGCTCGCCCCGCCGTCGGCCGTGCCCGGGGAACCCGAGCCCGCCGCCTCCTCCTGACCACCGGACAAGAGACCACCGACACCAGGTCCTCCGACACAGAGATGGGAACCCTCATGGAGAACACGCAGAACCCCCCGGCCGTGATCGACGCCGACACCTTCAC
This sequence comes from Promicromonospora sp. NPDC057488, assembly GCF_042802395.1. Classification (NCBI taxonomy): domain Bacteria; kingdom Bacillati; phylum Actinomycetota; class Actinomycetes; order Micrococcales; family Promicromonosporaceae; genus Promicromonospora; species Promicromonospora sp. NPDC057488. The sequence goes on along the minus strand of NZ_JBHVEG010000145.1, from coordinate 3,941 downwards.
CGTGCGCCGCACGATCCAGATCAGCGCACCCGTGGAGAAGGTCTGGCGCACCGTCACCGAACCCGAGCTGATCTCGCAGTGGTTCGGCCACGTCACCCTCACCGGTTCCGGCGCCGGCGCCCTCGGCACGATCGGCTGGCCGGGCGAGCGCCGGGTGCCGATCCGGGTCGAGACCTTCGAGCCGCCGAAGGAGGTCTCCTACCGCTGGTGCAACGAGGACGGCCCGCTGCCGGACACCGTCGACGAGACGCGCTCGACGGTCTTCACCTTCACCCTCGAGGCGACCTCCGGCGGCACCCGGCTCACCGTCGTCGAGACCGGTTTCGAGCACACGAGCAACCCGACGGGACTCATGACCGACCACCGCGGCGGCTGGGACGGCGAGCTCGACAAGCTCGTCGCCCTGCTCGAGGGCCGGGCGTGAGCACCGTGTCGCCGGACGGAGCCGTGGTCGCCATGTGCAGCGCACTCGCCGACGAGACCCGGTGGAGCATCCTGACCGCCCTCGGCGAGGGCGACGCCTCGGCGTCCGCCCTCGCCCGGCGCCTGCCCGTCACCCGGCAGGCGATCGCGAAACACCTCGCGGTGCTCCAGGAGGTCGGCCTGGTGGAGACCGTGCACGTCGGCCGCGAGGTGCGGTACCGCGTCATCGGGACCGAGCTCAGCGCCATGGCCCGCCGCCTCGACGCCATCGGCACCGAGTGGGACCGCCGCCTCGCCGCCATCAAGCACATCGCCGAGAACATCTGACCCCACCGACCAACAGGAAGGCCGCCGGACGGCGGCTGTCCCCGCCGGGGTCAGCCGCCGTTCGACTGCCGGGTCCCTTCGGCCAGCGCGTCGAACCGGTAGACGAACCCGCCCGCGGGACCGCTCACCGTCGCGTAGGCGTCCGTGGTTCCCGGCCGGATCGCGATGTTGGTCGCGGACTGCAGGCCGTCGTCCTCCTTCGGGATCGAGACGGTGGTCAGGTGCGTGCCGTCGGGGCCGTACACCCGGATCTCCGGGCGGCCGTGCATGCCCTGGTAGACGTTCCCGGCGGCGTCGACGGCGTTCGAGTCCGTCTGGGCGACACCACCGTCGACGTGGATCGCGGTGTGCCCCGAGACGATCGCTGTCGCGTCCTGGTCGAGGACCAGCCGGTCGATGCGGTTGACGTCGAGGTGGCTGACCCAGAGGGCGTCGCCGCCGACGTCGAACGAGATCCCGTTCGGGTTCGGCTGGTCGTCCGCCAGCACGGTCACGCGGCCCGTGCCGCCGTCGACCCGCAGGACCCGGCCCGCCGGTTCCGCGCTCGGGTAGGGCGTGTACGCGGAGTCGGTGACGAACATGTTCCCCGCCTCGTCGAACGCGAGGTCGTCGGGGTGCATGGCGCGGCCCTTGACCCGGCCCTCGGCGACGGTCCGCGGGTCGTCCCCGTCGGGGGTGACGCTGACGATCCGTCCGCCCGCGTAGTCGGTGAGGTAGAGCCGCCCGTCCACAGGGCTGAACTGCGCCGAGGTGTAGGCGCCCGCGCTGTCGGTGAACACCGTGCCGACTTCCTGGGAGTCGAGATCGACCGCCAGCACCTTCGGTTCACCGGCCGGGGCGGTCACGTCGACGAGGTAGAGCCGGCCGTCCTCGCCGAAGGTGGGCCCCTCCAGCAGGGTCATCCCGGTCGCCTCGTGCACCGAGGTCACCTGGAGCACGCGTTCGGCGGTGACCACCTCGGCGGCGTCGGGCCCGGCGGCGGACTCAGAGGCCGCGTCGCCCGACGCGCAGCCGGCGACCGCGGCCAGCACGCCCAGGCCCAGGCCCAGGGCGATGCCGCCCGTCCGACCGACGTATCTGGATGCCCCCACCGGTCAGCTCTCCTTCTCGGTGGCGGGGACGGCGTCTGGGTTCGTCGGACAGCTCATGGCACGGCCTCTCGTCAGCGGATGGCGGACGTCCCCGCCACCGCCATCAAAACGTACATGCATGTACGTTTTCAACTTGACCCGCGCCGGGTCAGTCGCAGGACGACGGGGCCCGCTCCGCCGAGCGCTCGATCTCGCTGATCGCCGCGACCTTGGGCGCGGAGGCCGAGGTCGGGTCGAACGTGTAGCCGAGCCACTCCCGCGCCAGCCGGCGGGCCAGCTCGATCCCCACCACGCGCTGGCCGAAGCACAGCACCTGGGCGTCGTTGGAGAGCACGGAACGCTCGACCGAGAAGGAGTCGTGCGCGGTCACCGCCCGCACGCCGGGCACCTTGCTCGCCGAGATCGCGACCCCGAGCCCCGTGCCGCAGACCAGGAGCGCACGGTCGGCCTCCCCCGCCGCGACGAGGCGGCCCGCCGCCGCGCCGATGTGGGGGTAGGCCGTGTGCTCGTCGTCGCCCACGCCGACGTCGACCACCGACACCACGCGGTCGTCCGCCTCCAGGTCCCGCTTCAGGATCTCCTTGTAGTCGAAGCCGGCGTCGTCCGAGCCGATCACCAGCCGCAGTCCCGTCGTCATCGCGCCTCCTCGGTCAGGTTCGCGGGCACGGGGATGCCGACGGCGGCACCCGCCTCGCCCAGCAGCAGGGCGAGCGACGTCGCCCCGGGGTCCGCGACGCCGAGGCTCTTGTCGCCCAGCACGCGCGAGCGGCCGAGCCGGGCCGCGAACTGCGTGGTCGCGGCGGCGCCCTGCTGGGCGGCGCGCACCGCGGCCTGCCACGCCTCGGCGGACGGGCGCGGCGCGGTGCCGGTGCCGGTGCCGGCGCTGGCGCCGCTGGCCGCCACCAGCACCTCGACCGCCGGGTCGAGGGCGTCCACGAGCGTCTTGTCGCCCACGCTCGCGCCGCCGACCGCCCGGATCTGCGCCCTGGCCGCGCTCATCCCGGCCACCAGGTCGTCGAAGGAGACGGCCGCGTCCGCCGGGAGCGCGTCGGCCAGCGCGAACAGCCCCACGCCCCAGAGCGCGCCCGACGTGCCGCCTGCCCGGTCGGCCCAGGCGTCGGCCGCGCGGCGCAGCACCGACGGGGCGTCGCCGCCCGCTTCCACCGCGGCGTCGGCCGCATCGACGGCCGCGTCGACCCCGCGCGACATGCCGCGGCCGTGATCGCCGTCGCCGGCCTGCGCGTCCAGGTCGCCGAGCATCTCCTCGGCGTCGTGCAGCACGGCCTGGGCCCGGTGCAGGATCCGGGCCACGGACCGGGCGGCCGCGATCCCGGCGTCGGTGGTGGCGGCCACGAGCGCCGGAGCCGGATCGGCAGCGGGCTCTGCGGGGACCTCCTCCGGAGCCACCGCCGGCGCCGCCCGCCATCCCCCGTGCTGAAAGGCCGGCGTGTCTGCCGGGTCCAGCCACAGCGGCTCGAGCTCGTCGTCCAGCCAGGTGACGGTCAGCGAGCACCCGGCCATGTCGAGGCTCGTCACGTACTCCCCCACCAGCGGGGCGACCAGCCGCACGCCGCGCTCCGCGAGCAGGTCGTGCACCCGGTCCCAGAGGACGAACAGCTCCTCGTACTTCACGTTCCCGAGCCCGTTGAGCAGCACGGCGGCCCGGCCGTCGGCGTCGGCGGGTCGCTCGGCCAGCACCCGGTCGACGAGCTCGGCGGCCAGCCCGGCCGCCGTCGGCACGGCCTCCTCGCCCACGCCCGGCTCGCCGTGGATACCCAGCCCCCAACCGACCTGCCCGGGCTCCAGGCTGAACAGGGGGTGGTCCTGGCCCGGGAGGGTGCACCCGCCGAACGCGACGCCGAACGACCGGGTGCGCTCGTTGGCGCGGGTGGCCAGGCGGTTCACCTCGGCCAGGTCGGCGCCCCGCTCGGCGGCGGCCCCGGCGAGCTTGAACACGACGAGGTCGCCGGCGACGCCCCGGCGTTCCGCCGCCCGGTCCGCGGGGGCGGACGCGACGTCGTCGGTCACCAGAAGGATGGTGACGTCGGTGCCCTGGGCCCGCAGGCGGCTGGCCGCGGCGCCGAAGTTGAGCACGTCGCC
>NZ_JBHVEG010000144.1:0-16029 GCF_042802395.1 Promicromonospora sp. NPDC057488 | reverse complement strand
TCGGTCGGTTGCGTTGAGATCGGTCCACTGATGGACCGATCTCAACGCAACCGGCCGATCTCATATCCGGGGTGCGGTACCTACCAGGGCTGTGGCGCCCAGGTCGTCGTCCGTCAGGACCGTGGGCGTCAGGCCCGCCGCCTCCAGGTGGGCGACGGCAGCGCTCACCTGGGCCTCGCCCGTCTCGATGAGCAGGTGCCCGCCCGGGCGCAGCAGCGCCGGGGCCAGGTCGATCACGCGGCGCAGGATCGCCAGGCCGTCGTCCCCACCGTCGAGCGCGGCGTGCGGCTCGTGCTCGCGGGCCTCGGGCGGCATCATGCCGATCGCCTCGGTCGGCACGTAGGGCGCGTTCGCGACGAGGACGTCGACGCGGCCCCGCACGTCGGCGGGCAGGGGAGCGGCGAGGTCGCCGGCGTAGGTGTACGCGCTCAGCCGCCCGGGCACTTCGGTATGCGGCAGTCCCGCCCCCGCCGCGCGTGCGGCGAACGACTCCGCGGCCAGTGCCTCCAGGTTCTCGTGCGCGCAGGCCACGACCACGGGGTCGACGTCGGCGGCGTGCAGCTCGACGTCGTGCCCCGCTGCCAGCAGCCGCGCCGCGACCGCCCCGCCGAGGGCACCGCATCCGCAGCACAGGTCGACGAGGAGCACGGGACGGCCGACGACGGCGAGCGTCGAGGCCCGCGCGGCGGCCTCCCGGACCAGCAGCTCGGACCGCTGCCGCGGTACGAAGACACCGGGCGCCACGATCCAGCGGCGGCCGTCGAGCTCGGCCCACCCCACGAGGTGCTCCAGCGGCAGCCCGTCGACCCGCGCCGTCACCAGGGACTCCAGCCGGGCAGGGTCGACGACGCCGTCCGCTGTCGCGGTCTCGACCAGGATGCGCGCCTCGTCCTCGGCGAACACGCAGCCCGCGGCGCGCAGCCGCGCGACAAGTTCATCCACGCCGTCAGCGTAGGTGACTGCGGGTGTGGCTGGCAGCCACTCCAACATGTGCCTCCAGTAAAATCGAAGAGATTGAGTGTGTTGACAGCACTCCTTCGTTATCGTGTGGATGGTCCGAGAGGCGGGACCTGTCCACGGTGCTGCCGCGTCGACTCGGACCTGATCATTCCCCAGGTGAACAGGAGTGCTGCGTGATGAATACAGACCAGCCCGCAACGGCGCAGAGGTATGGCGGTGACGCCGAGGTGCTTGCGTGCGGGGCGACGGGCGTTGCTTTTGCAGCGTTCCTCCTCATGGTGCGTCTCGGCGCCACTGCGTTCTGAGGGGGGTGAATCCTGGTGCGGATCACCCAAGTCCAGCTCGCGTCCTTTGTCGCCATCGTCGAGCACGGCTCGGTCACCTCGGCGGCGCGTCATCTGAGGTATAGCCCGTCGTCGGTGAGTGCACACATGTCTTCGCTCGAACGCGGTCTCGGCTCCCAGCTGGTCCGGCGTGTGGGCGGAGCCTACGTCGCGACCGAGGCCGGCCAGTACGTCCTTCGCCTGTCGCGCCAGGTCCTTGACGGCTACGGGCGCCTCGATGACGTCAGGGCCAATGGCATTCCCGACGGAGCAGGGCGGTGACGGCTTCGTCCACGTCGGGGCGTAGCGAGTCGTACTACATGTTCGAAGGCTCTGCATGAAACGATTCGATCCGTTGACGAGAGCCACCGGGTCGACGAACCTTTCGGATGTCGGGCCGATCCAGACACACATGGCCTCGACACAGACGGTCGCGCCAGGCGTTGCAGCGCCCGGCGCGACCGGAGCCGAAGTTATCCGACCCCACACACCACAACTGAAAGAGATGTGTGCACATGCGATCTTACCGATCGAGCTTCTATCGGGCCACGGCCATCTGCGTGCTGGGCGCTGTCAGCGTCACCGGCGTCGGCGTCGCGGCCCACGCTGCTCCGTCCGCACCGGCGGGCACCTACCAGACGGCCGCCGTTGCCAGCAGCTCGGCGACGCCCACGGAGTCCGTCCCGACGAACGCCCCCGCACCGAACGGTGTCAGCACCCCTCCGAGCGGGAACCTCGCCCCGATCGAGGTCCAGAGTCGATTCTCCTGGATCAGGGACATCATCAAGAAGGTCGCGCCGGCGGCCTGGAACGCTCTGAAGAACGCTGCGACGAAGACCTGGAACGCACTGGTCTCTGCGTGGAACAGCCTGGCAGGCTGGATCAAGACGGCGATCGTCGTGGCGGCGCAGGAGACGGCCCTGTGGATCCTCGAGACCATCTGGAACTACTTCAACTGACCTGAACGCGTTCGCGCCTGCGGTCGAGGATGTCCTTCGACCGCAGGCGCAGACGATTTGAGAGGAACGATGTGACCCAGCCCGAACATGCCAGTCCCGCCACGTGGCGGGATCCCACCCCTGGGTACAGGGTCGTCACTTCGATCGCATGCGCGATCGCAGTCGGTGCCCTGCCTCTTGCGTTCTGGATCAACCGCACTCAGGATGCGCCCGTTGCGGCGTTTCAATGGATCGCTCTCCTGGCCGGGATCGTCGCGCTGGATCGTCCTGCCAAGGCGTGGCCCAGAGCCGCCTGGGTGGCGAAGGTGATTGCTGCTGCGTACCTGGTGTCCGGCCTGCTGTTCATAGTCCTCTGAATGACGATCGAAAGCGGTGCAATGTCTGGTCAAGCCGGCCGCGGCGACGGTCTGGAAGCGAGATCGCTGTTCAAGAGCTATGGCAGCCGCCGTGTCGTCGAAGATGTGGATCTGCTCGCGCGCTCGGGTGAGATCACGGGATTCCTCGGTCCCAACGGTGCCGGGAAGTCGACGACGATGCGCATGCTGGCCGGTCTGTCGCGTCCAGACGCCGGAGATGTGCTCGTCGACGGTGCTCCCGTGCGCAGCGTGCCGAACTTCGGGCGTACGGTCGGCCTGCTCCTGGATGCGAGCGCGGTCCACTCGGGGCGGTCTGTCCGTGAGTCGATGAGGATCGTCACACAGACCATGGGAGTTCCGGCAGCGCGTGGCGACGACCTGCTCGACGCCGTCGGACTAGGTAGCGTCCTCGGTCGCCGGATGGGTGGCCTGTCACTCGGGATGCGCCAGCGGTTCGGCCTCGCGGTGGCCCTTTCTGGGTCGCCCCGTTACCTGATCCTCGATGAGCCGATGAACGGCCTGGACACGGAGGGGATCGGGTGGATCAAGGCCTTGCTGCGCGAATTTCGCGACGCAGGCGGTGGTGTGCTGCTGTCGACTCATCTGATCGGTGAGATCCAGGGGGTTGCTGATCGTGTCGTCGTGATCAACCGAGGCCGGATAGTGGCACAGGGGCGGCCGGACGAGATGGGCAGCCAACGCACGTTGGTCCGATCCGTCGACGATGACGCACTTGTCGCCGCGCTCAGGGTGGCAGGGCACGATGTTCGTGCCGACGAGTCGGGCCTCGTCCTGGACATCGATCCGGAGGCTGTCGGGCGGACAGCTCTCGATGCGGGGATCGTTCTCATCGAGCTACGCCGTGTCGGCGAGGATCTCGCGTCGTACGTCCTTGACCATACCGATGGTGAGTTTGCTGCCGCCACGCCGCGGAACACGCCGCTGATCGGAGCCACAAGGTGACCGAGCCGACCGTCAATATCGCATCCGAGAGCAGACCGGCACCGGGGATTCCCTTTTTCACCCAGGTCCTGGTGGAGCTGCGCAAGAGCATCAACACCCACGTCGCGAAGGCGGTGCTGGGAAGCTTTTTGGGCCTGGGACTGCTGGTCAATCTCTTCGTCCTGCTCAACACCCCGGAGCCCACCCTGAGCTCAGCGGGGCTCGTCGCGGCCGTTGCAGCGCTCGGCCTGCCCATCGTCAGCGCACTCGTCATGACGTCGGAGTGGAGCCAGCGGACCGCGATGACGACCTTCTGGCTCGAGCCGAAGCGGCATCGGGTCCTGCTGGCCAAGGTTGTGTCTGCGCTCGTCCTGGGTGTGGGACTGATCAGCGCTCTGCTGACGATCATGTTCATCGTCATCGCTGTGCTGCTCCTGGCACGCGGGATGCCCGTGACGACTGACGGCCTCGGTGACCTGCTTCTCTCCGTCTACGTCGGCGGAGTCTTCGGCGTCCTGTTCGGTGTTGCCTGGGGTGCAGCGCTGATGTCCACGCCACTCACACTCCTGTGGGTGCTGGTCGTGTCCCTCGTCATCGACCTCGTCCTGCCGTTCGTAGCAGGTGATCTTGCGCAGTGGTTCTCGACGTCGACCGCGAGCAACTGGATCATCGACCGGACCGCACCAGGGCTGCCTGTCCTGTCCTCGTTCTTGATCTGGTACGTGGTACCGCTCGCGGTCGGCTTCTTCCTGCAGGGGCGCCGTGAGGTGCGGTGAGGATGGCAGAGGCTGGCTGCTTCGGTCAGCGACGACCAGGTCGGAGGCCGCCGCATTCGTGTGGTTGGTGGTGAGGTAATCTGCGGGCGGGGCCCAGGTAGTTGTGTCGCCTCGGCCGAGACGGAGGTTCGACAGGGAACATCGATGGAGACCCAAGAACAGGCTGGTGACGGTTCGGAGCGCGCCTCCGACACAGCGGCACCTGGCCAGCGGCTCGGCGAGGCATTTCGCGCGCGTCTCAACGAACTGTTCGCTGCCGCCGAGCGTCGGGGCAAGCGCATCACCAACCGCGAAGTCGTCCTGTGGATGAACCATCACGGCTACGCGATCAAGGACGCCTACCTGAGTCAGCTCCGGTCGGGCCGAGCCGCTTCCCCTTCGTTGAAGATCATCGAGGGGTTGAGCGCCTACTTCGACGTCGACTCGTCGACACTGCTGAGCGCCGACAGCTCGCCCGGGCTCAACGAGTTGTTGAACGAGCACGGGGTCCGGTCCATCGCCACCCGTGCCGCCGGGTTGTCGCAGGAGAACATCGATGCCATCGCACGCCTGCTCGACCGGTTCAGGGAGGCTGAGAAACTTCCTCCGGTCTCCACGGACGAGGCTGATGTCCCCTAAGGGACGAGTAGCATCGTCGCCGCCAGGCCACCACAAAATCCGACGACGAACCCGGTGGCGACCTCGAGGCGGGTGTGGTCCTTGACACCGACGCGAGCAACGCCCACCAAGAGGCCGAGCATGAGGAGAACTGCCGCGGCCGGCCAGTAGAAGCTGGCAGCGATACCGGCCGTGACCGACAGGACGCCGACATGGATACTTGCCCGCACGAGCGGCGTGACCAGGGTCAGGGCCACGACTCCGGCAAGGCACGCAGCCAACAGCTGGAGCATCAGGGGTGGCGCGCCGACGAGGAGCATCACCGTGATCGCGACGGTCTCGATGATGATGAGCCCCAGGAGCGCGACAAGACGTTGCAACCGAGGGCGGACGTGCCGGGACTCCCAGATGCCCAAGCGTGCCAAGCCGTGGATGAAGAGGTACGGGACTCCCGCTGCGAGTAGGACGAGCAGGGGAACTTGCCACCAGGCCTGTGCCGGGGCGGCTGACAACAAGCCGATGGTGAGCACACTGGCAGCGACCGTATAGCCGGGTGCGAGCACCTCGGTCACGATCCGGGCCCAGCGCGGCTCGGCGTGCCTTTCGCTCGCCGGGAGGGTTTCGCTCATCGGGTCAGGGACGAGGCGCGCGCCTGGCCCTCCTGATGATCGGCTGTCGCTTCCAGGGCGCGACCCAGACGAGGTAGAGATGACTCCTCCTTCAGTTGTTCCGTCCAGTTGGCAGGGCTGGTGCTCCTTGGCTCGCCATCGGCCAGGCGCGCCACCGACATCCTGAGCTGGTGCGCAACGAGGACCTCCGGCGGGGCGTTCGGCACACGCTCCGCGACCGCATCCCGGTCGGACGAGGTGGAGTAGTGCGCAAGCGTTCCGATCGCGTCCAGGACCTGGATCGTGCGGTGGTAGCTGTCGACGGCCTTGTCATGAGTCGGAGGCGGAACCGTTGCCGAGACCGCCGTCGTGACATACCGATGCAAGAAGTCAAGGCCCGAGCGCTGTCGCCGCGCATGGACGGCGGCCGAGGACAGCTGTCCGACAAGGCCGACAGTCGTGAACACGCTCGAGCCGACGATCAGATAGCGAGTCCGGATACCGAGCACCAGGTTCGACCCGTCAGGGTCGCGCATCTGCTGCAGGAGCGCCAGCAGACTGACGACCGCCCAGATCGTGGCCAGCCCCGCTCCCACCGCCGTGAGGTCGGTTCCCCATCGAAGCTGCCACGTCCGTCGCGACCGCGATCGGAGAGCTGAGTAGGCGAACCAGGCCGTAGCGCCCATGAAAGCTCCGTAGAACACGACCCAGTAGACCGCCATGAGGGGCTTGCCGAACGTCTGGGAATCCAGATCCGCGGCGATCCACGGGCCGCTGGCGGCGAACGTCGTGATCATCGCCGTCGCTGCACCGAGGCACGCGCTGATGACCAGGGACATCCTCAAGACTCTCGCAGTCAGCGTCTGCATCACCCAGCCGGAGATCAGGACACAACCCACGACCAGCGTGATGTGCTTGGCGACCTCGTCGACCGGGCTGTCCGTGGCTCGGCGAAGATGCTCGACGACAACATGGATCCGCAAGGTCGATGCGATCGCGACGCAACCCAGTCCAAGGGGAAGAGCGGCATCCGACGGTGTCCGGGCACGCGCCGCGGTCCAGATCGTTGCACCCAGAAAGACCACGACCGCGATCCAGGCGAGAGTCGCGCTGTTCATCTGTACAGCTCCAGTGCCGTGAGGCGATCGCCAGTGCCGCCCACTGATGCGAGCGAGATCATCAATCGGCTCGCTGCCGCCTCCACGCGCTGCTCGGTCGCGTCGTCATAACCGTCACGGCGCCCCTCGTTGCGCTCGTGCGCGGGGTCGTCGAGGGCTTCCACGATGTGCATGAGTTCGTGAGCGATGATGTGCGCCCGGTGGAGCCTAGTGACCGTGTGGACGGTGTTCACGATGATGCGATCGTGGTTGGGATAGCCGAGCCACATTCCAGACAAGCCTGGGCCCAGGTCTTCATCCACCACGGTGAGGGGGCGCTGACGTAGCGCTTGGACCACGTCACAGGCCTCCTCGATGCTCCGAACACGGTCTAGCCGGTACTGCTGTAGCGCACCCATGCATCCCCTGCGTCGGCGTCAGTCTGTGCACCTCGTAGTGACGGATGTGGCGATAAGTGCGCATAGCGTACCAATTCGAGGGCAAGAAAGTGCCCGGCTGGTTCGCCAGCCGGGCACTTTCTTGTCAGAAGGTGAAATACCACCAGGCTGACCGTTCTGCCGCGATGAGGTTCTGGAAACAGACGCCCTCGTTAGGGGTACAGGCCCCGGATCTGGTGCGCCTCGGCGACCCGCTTGACGCCGATCACGAGCGCGGCGTCGCGCAGGGACAGCGCCTCGCGCTGGGCCAGGGCGGACACCTCGGCGTACGCCGTGGTCATGCGGTACTCGAGCTTGTCGGCGATCTCCTGCTCGGTCCACCAGTAGGTCTGGTTGGCCTGGACCCACTCGAAGTACGAGACCACGACGCCGCCGGCGTTCGCGAGCACGTCGGGGACCACGGTGATGCCGTTCTTCGCGAGGATCGCGTCGCCGGCCGCCGTCGTCGGGCCGTTGGCGCCCTCGACCACCCAGCGGGCCTTGACCGAACCGGCGGTGAGCTCGTCGAGCACGCCCTCGATCGCGGCCGGGACCAGCACGTCGACGGTGAGGCCGAGCAGCTCGGTGTTCGTGATCGGGTCGGCCTCGTCGAAACCGACGACCGAGCCCGTGCGCCGCACGTGGTCCATGAGGCGCGGCACGTCGAGGCCGGCGTCGTCCCGGATACCGCCGTACTGGTCGCTGACGGCGACGACGCGCGAGCCGCGCGCGGCGAAGATCTCCGCGGCGTGCGAGCCGACCTTGCCGAAGCCCTGGATGGCGACGGACACGTCGCTCAGGCCGACGCCCGCCTCGGCGAGGGCGGCGCCCGTGACGTGCACGATGCCGGCCGACGTCGCGGTGCCGCGGCCCAGCGAGCCGCCGACGGCGAGCGGCTTGCCCGTCACGACGGCGGGGATCGTGTACCCGCGGTTGACCGAGTAGGTGTCCATGACCCACGCCATCGTCTGGGCGTCGGTGCCCATGTCGGGGGCCATGATGTCGGTGTCGGGGCCGATCATCGGCATGATCTCCGACGTGTACCGCCGGGTCACGCGCTCCAGCTCGGCCTGCGAGTAGCCGCGCGGGTCGATGGCGACGCCGCCCTTGGCGCCGCCGTACGGCAGGTTGACCACCGCACACTTCCAGGTCATCCACATCGCCAGCGCCCGCACCTCGTCGACGTCGACGGAGGGGTGGTAGCGCAGGCCACCCTTGCCCGGGCCCAGGCTCACGTTGTGCTGCACGCGGAAGCCGTGGAACAGGACGGTCTCGCCCGTGTCGCGCCGGAGCGGCACCGCCACGTGGATCTCGCGGCGCGGGGTCGCGAGCATGCGGTGCAGGCCCTCGTCGTAGCCGAGGATCTCGGCCGCCGTGGCGAGCTGCGCGTGCGCGGTCGCCAGGGCGGAGCCCTCCGCGGGCGTGTCGGACGGCGCGAAGGTGGGCGGTGTTGTGGTGGTGGACGTCGTTGTCGTCGTCACGTGGGTCCTCCGTGGAGAACGGCGCCTCCCGCTTCGTGGGGGCGGGGGCGCGGGTTGCGCGGCGCGGGGTTTGCGCCTCGGTCTCACCGTATCGCTTCGATGGGCGAATGTGCTCGGCTGTGGGGTGTTAGCCGATGATTTTCCGGTGATAGTGCCATTGCTTGGGAATCAGCGTTCCGTAAGCCGCCAAGCGCAGGGGAGAAGGGCGTCCGGGAGGGCGCTCTTGATCGCGTCTCCGGCGACGGGGACACCCGCGCCGGCCACGAGTGCCGCGCCGGGTGTCGGGCCGGTCGTCACCGCCAGCCAGGGTACGCCGGTCGGGTAGGTGGTCGCTCCACCGGCGGTGAAGGCGTCAGGCCCGGGCGCCCCGCTTGTGCTCGACGTGGGCGACGAGCCCGTCGAGGATGCGCGCGAGGCCGAACTCCATCTCGCGGGCGGGGTCCGTGGCGGCCTGGTACGCCTCGCCCGCGGCCGCGCCCACGCGCCCGGCGAGCGGGTACTCGCGCCCGGCCATGACCACGCCGAGCTCGTCGGCGTTCGCGGCCCACCAGTCGGCCTGGGTCATCCCCGACGCGCGCTCCTCGGCGCGGATGGCCTCCTGGGCGCGCGCCACGTTCCCGGCGAAGCCGATGAGGAGGGCGACCGTCTGATCCATCTCGATGTCGTCGAGCCCGGCGCCCTCGACCGCGGAGAGCTGCCACTCGTAGAGGTCAGAGGCGCCCGGTCCCACCCAGGCGCGCAGCCCGGAGACCTCCAGCAGCCAGGGGTGCTGCCGGCACTCCTCGTAGTGGAACCGGGCGACCAGGGCCATCCGGTCGCGCAGGTCGTCCGGCATCTCCGGCAGCTCCCGGCGGCCGAGCGCCCGGTCGACCATCAGCACCACGAGCTCGTCCCGGCCGGGCACGTACGTGTACAGGCTCATCGCGCCGAGGCCGAGCTCGGTGGCGAGCAGCCGCATCGACAGGCCGGGCAGGCCGTCGCGGTCGGCGATCCGGATCCCCGCGTCGACGACGTCGTCCACGCTCAGCCGCTGCTTGCGTCCGCGCCGGGGCGCGGACGGCGCGCCGTCGTCGTAGCGCCACAGGAGGCGGAGGACTGGGTCCGGGTGGTCCGACATGGGTCCACCGTAACTTTCTCGTACGCCGTACGGAATGGATGCTACGCTGGGCGAGCCGTTAGTCGTACGCTGTACGGAAAAGGAGACGCCATGTCCCTCCCACCCCTCGTCGCCCGCGGACTGCGCAAGCGGTACGGCGACACCCGAGCCCTGGACGGGTTCGACCTCGAGATCGAGGCCGGTGCCGTCCACGCGCTGCTCGGCCCGAACGGGGCCGGCAAGAGCACCGCCGTCAACACCTTCGCCACCCTCACCCGCTGCGAGGAGGGGGAGGTCCGCGTCGCCGGCCGCGACGTGCGCCGCGAACCCGCCGCGGTCCGCGCGTCCGTCGGGCTGGTCGGCCAGCACGCCGCGCTCGACGAGATCCTGTTCGGCCGCGAGAACCTCGTGATGTTCGGCCGCCTCTACGGCCTGTCGAAGTCCGCCGCGGCCGAGCGCGCGGACGAGCTGCTCGGCACCTTCGGCCTGCTGGACGCCGCCGACCGCAAGGTGTCCACCTACTCCGGCGGCATGCGCCGTCGGCTCGACATCGCCGCCGGGCTCATCCGCCGTCCGGCGCTGCTGTTCCTCGACGAGCCCACCACGGGGCTGGACCCCCGGGCCCGCAACGAGGTCTGGCAGACGGTGCGGCAGATCGTGGACGCCGGCACCACCGTGCTGCTCACCACCCAGTACCTCGACGAGGCGGACCAGCTCGCCGACCGGATCACCGTGATGGACGCCGGCCGGGTGGTCGCCGAGGGCTCGGCCCAGGAGCTCAAGCGCCGCCTCGGCGGCGACCGGGTGCTGGTGACGGCGCCCGCGCACGCCGACCTGGACCGCCTCGCCGCGGTGCTCGGCGGCCGGGCCGACGCCGAGCTGCGGCAGGTCACCGTCGAGGCCGGCAAGGACGGCGGGGCGGCGACGCTGACCGCCGTCGTCCGCGCGCTGGACGCCGCAGGCCTGGAGGTCGACGACCTGCTGCTGCGCCGCCCGACCCTCGACGAGGTGTTCCTGCACCTCACGGCCAAGGACGGCGCCGGAACAGGCGCTACCGGAACGGCCGCACCGGCCCACGACACCGAAGGAGCCCTGCGATGAACGCCGTCGCCGCCACCCTGCGCCAGAACTGGGTGATCACCCTGCGCGACCTCAAGCACTGGCAGCGCGAGCCGTGGACCCCCGTCTTCGGCATCGCGTTCTCGGTCATGCTCGTGCTCGTCTTCGGCTACCTCCTGGGCGGCGCGATCAGCCTGCCCGGCGGCGGGGACTACCTCGCGTACCTGATGCCGGGGATCTTCGCGCTCTCGATGATGTTCGGCATCGAGGCCACGATGAGCGCCATCGCGAACGACTCGAAGAAGGGCGTCACCGACCGGTTCCGCTCGCTGCCGATCAGCGGCGCCGCCGTCCCGCTCGGCCGGGCCGGCGCCGACCTGATGAACTCCGCGGCCGAGCTCGCGGTGCTCATGGTGGGCGGCCTGCTCATCGGGTGGAGCGCCTCGGGCAGCGTGGGCGCCACCGTGCTCGGCGTCGTGCTGCTGCTCTGGCTGCGGTTCGCGATGCTCGTGCTCGGGGTGTTCCTCGGGCTCGCGTTCCGCGGCGAGGGCGGGGTGACGGCGGTCCAGGTGCTGGTGTGGCCCCTCGGGTTCCTGTCCAACGTGCTGGTCGCGCCCGAGTCCATGCCCGGGTGGCTCGCGTTCCTCGCGCAGTGGAACCCGATCAGCGCGACGGCGGCCGCCTGCCGCGAGCTGTTCGGCAACCCGACCGGGATCACCGGGGGAGTGCTGGCCGACCACGCCCTGCTGCTCGCGGTGCTCTGGCCGGCCGTGCTCACCGTGGTGTTCCTGCCGCTGACTGCGCGCGCCTACCGGCGGCTGTCGCGCTGAGACTCTGCCTTCTGGCGCCTGAGCCTGCGGTTCCGCTCCGGCTCAGGCGCCTACCCGCCGGGACCGGCTCCGGAACGACGACGGCGTCTCGCCCGTCAGCCGCGCGAACGTGCGCGTGAACGACGGCTGGTCGTAGAAGCCCGCGGCGGTCGCGACGTCGGCCAGCGGCACGCTGCTGGAGGTCAGCAGGTGTGCCGCCCGGTCGACGCGCAGCCGCAGCACGAGCTGGCGCGGCGAGAGGCCGAACACCCGGCGCACCCGCCGGTCCAGGGAGGCGGGCGCCGACCCGGCGAGCGCGGCGAGGTCCGCCACCGACGGCACCTCGCCCTGCTCCAGCAGGTCCTCGATCTCCCCGCGCAGCCGGGCCATGGCCTGGATCGTCGCGTCGTCGGCGTCGCCGGAGCGCAGGTCCTGCGACACGGAGACGAGCCCCACGTACGCGCCGTCGGCGTCGTGCAGGGGGAGCTTGGAGGTGAGGAACCAGCCCGGTGCGCCGCCCACGTGCCGGATCAGCTCCAGCTCGCCCCGCAGCGGCTTGTCGGTGGTGCGCACCAGCTCGTCCTGGCTCTCGTAGCGCTCGGCGAGCTCTGGGACGAACAGGTCCACGGCGCGCTTGCCGATCACGTCGCGCCGCGACCGCTCGCGCGTGCGCCCCACGAACACCTGGTTCACGAGCACGTACCGGCCGTCGGCGTCCTTGGCGCAGAACATGACGCCGGACAGCTCGTCCATCAGCGCGACCATGGCGGGGTGCAGGGCGGCCAGCAGGGCCCGCGCCTCGGGCCGAGCGGCGCCGTTCGGCGGGGTGCTCATCGGGTCCCGATGCTACGCGGCGGCGGCACCCGTCCGCGCAGGCTCTTGGCCGAAACCGGTGCGGATCGTGAGTGATCCTGCCAATACACGCGAGCAGCACCGGGTGCACCCTGGTGTCATGAAGACCTCTGCCCGGCGCGGGAGCGCCGACACCGCCGAAGCCCCCACCGGGGACGCCGGCGCACCGGACAGCGCGACGCCGCAGGCTCCGACCGAGCCCCCCGCGAAGCCCGCCGCCGACACCCTCGTCGAGGACGCCGTAGCCCTCGCCCGGACCTGGATCGGCGCCGCCACCGGGGCCGACGCCGCCGCCGGAGCCACCGGCTCGAAGACTGACAAGGCCGTCGCCCGCGCCTCCGCCGCGCTCGGCGCCCTCGTCTCCGACCCCGCGGGCCTGGAGCTCGCCGTCGGGTTCGTCGACGACGTCGCCCGCCCGCAGGACGTCCACGTCGCCGCCAAGGCCCTGGCCCGCCTCGGCAAGAAGGCCGGCAGCGCCACGTTCCTCAGCGCGAGCGACCGCGCCCTTTTCCGCGCCGGTGCCCTCACGGCCCCGGTGCTCCCGGGCATCGTCGTCCCGGCCGCCCGCGCCCGGCTCCGCCAGCTCGTGGGCCACCTCGTGGCCGACGCCGGCAACGGGCTCACCGCGCACCTCGCCCGCACCCGGGCCGAGGGCTACACCCTCAACGTGAACCTGCTGGGCGAGGCCGTGCTCGGCAAGGACGAGGCCGCCGGCCGCCTGGCCCGCACCGTCGCGCTGGTGGAGCGCCCGGACGTCGACTACGTGTCGATCAAGGTCTCCAGCGTCGCCGCGCAGCTCGTCACCTGGGACCTCGACGGCTCCCGCGACCGCGTCGTCGAGCAGCTGCTGCCGCTCTACCGGTCCGCACGCGACCACGGCGTCTTCCTCAACCTCGACATGGAGGAGTACCGCGATCTGGCCCTGACCACCGCGGTGTTCACCGACATCCTGGGCCGCGACGAGTTCCGCGACCTGGAGGCCGGCATCGTGCTGCAGGCCTACCTGCCCGACGCCCTCGGCGCGCTCGACGGCCTCACCGAGTTCGCGGCCAAGCGCGTCGCGAACGGCGGCGCACGCATCAAGGTGCGCATCGTCAAGGGCGCCAACCTCGCGATGGAGCACGTCGAGGCCGCCCTGCACGACTGGGCGCAGGCGCCGTACGCCACCAAGCCCGACGTCGACGCCAACTACGTGCGCATGCTCGACCACGCGCTGCGCCCCGACCGCGCGCACGCCGTCCGCATCGGCGCCGCGTCGCACAACCTGTTCCACGTGGCGCTCGCGATCCTGCTCGGCCGCGCCCGCGGCGTCTCCGAGGCGCTCGACATCGAGATGCTCCAGGGCATGGCGCCCACCGAGGCCGCCGCCGTCCGCGACGAGGTCGCCAAGGACCACGGCCACGTGGTGCTCTACACCCCGGTCGTGCGCGACGAGGACTTCGACGTCGCCATCTCCTACCTGGTGCGCCGCCTGGAGGAGAACGCGACGGAGCAGAACTTCCTGCACGCGGCGTTCGCGCCGCAGGCAGCGTCGGCCCCGACGTCCGCCATGGACCGGCAGGAGGCCGCGTTCCGCGCCTCCGTCGAGCTGGGCGTGCACTACGCGCCCGACGACGTCGCCCCGCGCCGCCGTCCGCGCACCGCGCCCGAGCCCGTGACCGGACCGTTCCGCAACGCCGCCGACACCGACCCCGCCGTCGCCGCGAACCGCGCCTGGGCGCAGCGGGTCACGTCCGCGCGCTCGGGTTACGTCCCGGCGCTCGCCGAGCCCCTGGCGTCGTCCGCCCAGGTGG
The DNA here is from genome assembly GCF_042802395.1 of Promicromonospora sp. NPDC057488. Classification (NCBI taxonomy): domain Bacteria; kingdom Bacillati; phylum Actinomycetota; class Actinomycetes; order Micrococcales; family Promicromonosporaceae; genus Promicromonospora; species Promicromonospora sp. NPDC057488. Next base: position 1,884 of record NZ_JBHVEG010000144.1, on the reverse strand, counting down.
ACGACGTCGTCGCGCTCGCCCGCCGCGCCGGCACGGCCTGGGCCAAGGTCGCCCCGGCGGACCGCGGCCGGGTGCTGCGCTCCGCGGCCCAGCACCTGGAGGCCGCGCGCGCCGACCTGGTCGCCGCCATGGTGCACGAGGCCGGCAAGACCGTCGCCGAGGCCGACCCCGAGGTCAGCGAGGCCGTCGACTTCGCGGCCTACTACGCGCAGGCGGCCGAGGCCCTCGACCCGACGTCGGAGGCCTGGCCGGGCGCCCGCTACACGCCGGACGGCGTCACCCTGGTCACCCCGCCGTGGAACTTCCCCGTCGCCATCCCGATCGGCGGCGTGCTCGCGGGCCTGGCCTCCGGCTCGTCCGTCATCGCCAAGCCCGCGCCGCCCACGCCGCGCTGCCTGGAGATCGCCGTCGAGGCCGTGCACGCGGCGCTCGACGAGGTGGCGCCGGAGATCGGCCTCGATCCGGCCATCGCCCGCGACGTCGCGCAGTTCGTCCGCGTGCCCGACGGCGACCTCGGCCGCCGCCTCGTGACGCACGACGGCGTGTCCCGCGTGATCCTGACCGGCGCGATCGAGACCGCCGAGATGTTCGCGTCCTGGCGCCCCGACCTGCCCGTGCTCGCGGAGACGTCGGGCAAGAACGCGATCGTCGTGACGCCCTCGGCCGACCTCGACCTCGCGGTCGCGGACGTCGTCCGCTCGGCGTTCGGGCACGCGGGGCAGAAGTGCTCCGCCGCGTCGCTCGTGATCCTGGTCGGCTCGGTGGGCGACCCGCGCACCGTGACCGGCGAGCGGTTCCGCCGCCAGCTCGTCGACGCCGTGTCGTCGCTCGCCGTCGGCCCCGCGACGGACCTGGCCACGGTGATGGGGCCGCTCACCGAGCCCGCGCAGGGCAAGCTGTTGCGCGCCCTGACCACGCTGGAGCAGGGCGAGAGCTGGCTCGTACGCCCGCGCCGCCTCGACGCGGTGGCGCAGGAGGCGGGCCTCGGCAAGGGCCGCCTGTGGACCCCCGGCGTGCGCGACGGCGTCCGCCCCGGCTCGTTCTTCCACCTCACCGAGGCCTTCGGGCCGGTGCTGGGCATCATGACCGCGCGCACCCTGGACGAGGCGCTCGCGCTGCAGAACGCGGTGTCGTTCGGCCTCACGGGCGGCATCCACTCGCTGGACGACACCGAGGTGGAGCACTGGCTCGACCGCGTCGAGGTCGGCAACGCGTACGTGAACCGGCACATCACGGGCGCGATCGTGCAGCGCCAGTCGTTCGGCGGCTGGAAGGCCTCCGTGGTGGGCTCCGGCGCCAAGGCGGGCGGCCCCAACTACGTGGCGCAGCTCGGCCGGTGGGCCGACGCGCCCGACGTGCCGTCGCGCACCGAGGACCCGGCGGGCTGGCTCGCCTGGGCCCGCGCCGACGACGCCCGCGCCTGGCTCACCGAGTTCTCGCAGGCGCACGACCCGTCGGGTCTCGGCGTCGAGACGAACGTGTTCCGCTACCGGCCCGTCCCGGGCATCACGGTGCGTGTCGGCGCGGGCGCGCCGGACGCCGAGGTGCAGCGCGTGCTGGCCGCGGCCGCGCGGGCCGAGGTCGCCGCGACCGTCGTCGGGCAGGAGGTCACGGACGAGGCGTTCGCCGAGTCAGTCGCCGACGGCGTGGTGGCCGGCCGGATCCGTGTGGTGGGCGAGGCCCCCGGGCTGCGCGACGCCGCGACGAGCCGCCTCGGCTCGGTGACGGTGCTGGACGGCCCGGTGCTGGCGAGCGGGCGGCGCGAGCTGCTCACGATGCTGCGCGAGCAGGCGGTCAGCCGCACGATGCACCGCTACGGCCACCAGCGCACGGCCTGACGCCCTCGCTGGTCGAGCTTGTCGAGACCCAGGGTCTCGACAAGCT
>NZ_JBHVEG010000143.1:0-16116 GCF_042802395.1 Promicromonospora sp. NPDC057488 | reverse complement strand
CGGCCTCCCGGCCGCCCGGTCAGGCCGGTCGAGGGTCGCCTCGCGGTCACTCGCCGGCCGGGGGGCGCGGCCGCGCGTGCGCGACGGCGTGGCTCACCCCGACGGTGAAGAGCACCCCGCCGGCCCACCAGATGCCGAGAGTGAGCATCCCCAGGTCGAGCGTGGACATCACCAGCACCGCTACCCCGGCCGCGGTGACGACGGCGCCGGCCCACGCCCTGGGCACCGCGATCAGCGCACCGACGGCGATGAAACCGCCGCTCCAGAGCAGGGACGAGACCTCCATGTCCCAGGACCCGACGAGGCCGCCGAGGATGCCCAGGAGCGCGGGCACGGCGGTGAGCGCGGCGCCGGTGATGCGCCAGCCTGCCGCGGGGCGGCCGCGGCGCGCGATCACCGGCACGACGACCGCGGCCCACGCGAGCATGGCGGTGAGCGTGTGGAACGTGGTGGTGCCGGCGAGGCTCAGCACCGTCAGCACGACGGCGACCGCCACGGTGGTGGCCGTGCGGGCCCGCGCCGGCACGAGGAGCGGGAGCGCGGCGACCAGTGCCGGGATCAGGTTCAGCAGCACGATGCCGAAGCCGTACTGATCGACCTGGGTGTCCAGGCCCGGCAGGGTGTCGCCGGGCCACACGAACGAGACGAACATCGCGGTGAAGACCGCCGCGCCCGTCGCCAGCCACTGCAGCACGCGCCGCATCCGGTCCGTCCGGCCGGCGTCGTGCCCCAGCTCGGCCCGCACGCGCTCGGTGAACTGTGCCGGGTCGCCGAGGCTCTCCGCGGCCTGCTCGGGGGAGCGGCCCGCGTCGGCAGCGTCCGCGAAGTGGGCCCGGACGTCGTCGAGCACGGCGGCCCGCTGGTCGGCGGTGAGCGTCCGCAGGCGCTTGCCGACGTCGCGCAGGTAGGTGTCCTCGGCGTTCGCGTTCATCGTGTCCCTCTCGGTCATCGTGATCCCTCCAGAAGGGCGTCGACCTGTGCGCCGAGCGACGCCCAGACCTTCGCGAAGGTGGTGAGCTGTTCGGTGCCGTGGTCGGTGATGGCGTAGTAGCGGCGGGGGCGCCCGGTGCCGGACGAGTCCCACCGCGGCTCGACGAGCCCGTTCTCGCGCATGCGGGCCAGCAGCGGGTACAGGCTGCCCTCGCTCGCGATGAGCTCGCGCGAGGTGAGGTCGTCGGCCAGCTCGAGGCCGTACTTCTCACCGCGGGAGAGCAGCGCGAGCACGCAGTACTCGAGCACTCCCTTGCGGAGGTTCGTTGCGATGCGCTCTTCGGTCATGACGAGAACGGTAACCTTGTATAGCAAGACTTGCAATACAAGACTTGCTTAACAAGACTTGCGTAACAAGGTTCGAGACACGAAGAAGGGGGCCGACGACGACGTCGGCCCCCTCTCGCTGCCCGCCTCAGACCGCCAGGGCCTGCTTCACCTGGACGAGGCTCGGGTTGGTCACGGCCGAGCCGTCCGGGAAGACCACGGTGGGCACGGTCTGGTTGCCGCCGTTGACCTGCTCCACGTACGCGGCGGCCTCCGGCTGCTCCTCGATGTCGATGACGGTGTAGCCGATGCCCTCGGAGTCGAGCTGCGTGCGCAGCCGCCGGCAGTACCCGCACCAGGTGGTCGAGTACATGAGGACGGTCCCGTCCTCGGGGAGCGGCGTGGTCGTCTCGGACATCTGTTCTCCTTGTCGGTGGTTGCTGCGAGAATCGCAGAGATGCTCACCCAGACCAACTCCGCCGGTGGTTCGAATCATCCTGGACCGCTGAGCCCTGACGCGATCCTGACCGCCCTCGACCCCGAGCAGCGCGAGGTCGCCCTCGCGCTCAACGGGCCCGTGGTCGTGCTGGCGGGAGCGGGGACGGGCAAGACCCGGGCCATCACGCACCGCATCGCCTACGGCGTCCGCATCGGGGCGTACAAGCCGACCAGCGTGCTGGCGGTGACGTTCACGGCGCGGGCGGCGGGGGAGATGCGCACGCGTCTGCGGGGCCTCGGCGTCCAGGGTGTGCAGGCCCGCACGTTCCACTCCGCCGCGCTGCGGCAGCTCGGCTACTTCTGGCCCCGGGTGGTGGGCGGCGCCCCTCCGCGCCTGCAGGAGTTCAAGGCGCAGATCGTGGCCGAGGCCGCGCGGCGCATCGGCCTGAGCGTGGACCGCGTGGCGGTCCGTGACCTGAGCAGCGAGGTCGAGTGGGCCAAGGTCTCGCTCGTGACCGCCGACGACTACGAGAAGGCGGCGTACGCGACCGGCCGCGAGGCGCCGTCGGGCTACGACGCGCAGACGGTGGCCCGGCTGATCACGGCCTACGAGGACGTGAAGACGGAGCGCGAGGTCATCGACTTCGAGGACGTGCTGCTCATGCTCGCGGACATGCTGAACAGCCACAAGATCGTGGCGGACGAGGTCCGCTCGCAGTACCGGCACTTCGTCGTGGACGAGTACCAGGACGTCTCGCCGCTGCAGCAGTTCCTGCTGGACCAGTGGCTGGGCGGGCGCAAGGAGCTGTGCGTGGTCGGCGACCCGTCGCAGACCATCTACTCCTTCACCGGCGCCACCCCGCGCCACCTCCTGGAGTTCCGGCGCGCCTACCCGGAGGCGCAGGAGATCCGCCTGGTGCGCGACTACCGGTCCACGCCCCAGGTGGTGAACCTGGCCAACGAGGTGCTCAAGCGCGCCGGCCGCGCCGGCGGCGCGCACCAGGCGCTCGAGCTGATCGCGCAGCGCGAGCCCGGCCCGGCGGTCGCCTTCACGGCGTACGACGACGACGAGGCCGAGGCGAAGGGCATCGCGACCCGCGCCGCCCGGCTGATCGGGTCGGGGGTCAAGCCGAGCGAGATCGCCGTCCTGTACCGCACCAACGCGCAGTCCGAGGCGTTCGAGTCCGCCCTCGCCGACGCCGGCGTGGGCTACCTGGTGCGCGGCGGCCAGCGGTTCTTCCAGCGCAAGGAGGTCCGCGACGCGATCGTGCTGCTCCGCGGGGCCGCCCGCTCCGCCGACCCGGCGCTGTCGATGCCGGACCAGGTGCGCGACGTGCTGGCCGCCGCCGGCTGGGCCGACCGGGCGCCCGCCGGCCGCGGAGCCGCACGGGAGCGCTGGGACGCGATGCAGGCGCTCGTCGCGCTGGCCGACGACCTGGCGGCCGCCGCGCCGCCCGAGGAGCCGGCGACCGTGTCCGGGCTGGTCGCGGAGCTCGACGAGCGCGCCTCCGCCCAGCACGCGCCCACGGTCGAGGGCGTCACGCTCGCCTCGCTGCACGCGGCCAAGGGCCTGGAGTGGGACGCCGTGTTCCTCGCCGGGATGAGCGAGGGCCTGATGCCCATCTCCCTGGCCGAGACCGACGACGCCGTGCACGAGGAGCGTCGCCTGCTCTACGTGGGGATCACCCGCGCGCGCGAGCACCTGGACGTGTCGTTCGGGCGCTCGCGGAACCCGGGCGGGCGCGCCTCGCGCAAGCGCACCCGGTTCCTGGACGGGCTCTGGCCGGACGAGCAGCGTGCGCCGCGCGCGCGGACGGCCCCCAAGGGGCAGGCCCGCGCGCTGCTGACCGGCGAGCACGACGCCGCGCTCTTCGACGCCCTGCGCGAGTGGCGGCGCGAGGTGGCCCGCGAGACGGACAAGCCCGCGTACACGGTGCTCACGGACGCGACCCTCGCGGCCATCGCGGAGATCCGACCTTCGGGCACGACCGAACTTGCTCGCGTGAACGGGATCGGTCCTGCGAAGATCGACCGGTACGGCGCCACGATCCTCGCGATCGTGGCCAGTTCTCCGCCTTCTTGAGCCGTTTCCGGGGCCTCCCGAGGGAGTCCGAAAAACTTCTCAAGAAAGTTTGGAAAAAGAGTTGGCTCGCCACGGCGGCCCGGCATAGTGTTCAGATGTCCCTGACAGCAGTGGGCGAGATCGAAAGATCTGGCCCGGATTCGAGTGAGGAGGTGGGTGCATTGGAGATGAACATGATTCCGCAGACGGATCTGCAGGTGTGCAAGCACGTGCTCGGCTACGAGCCCGTCCCGGCCACTGGCGCAGCTCTGCCTTTCCGCGCGCGCACTCACCGCGGAGGCGTCAAGCCGTCCGCTCTCGCACCCGACTCCGCATCTCCAGGAGACTCACCGGTCTAACGACCGAAGAGTTCCAGGCCGCGGAGTCCACCTAGGACCCGCGGCCTTAATTCTTGCCCGGAGATCCGGCCCAACCTCGGCCGGCCCGGCAAGGATCTAGCCCCTGGGTCCTGCACCACCAACGTTCATCGACGACGTTCCTTCAGGACACAGGAGACAACCGTGCGCCTCACTGCGCTCCTCGACACTCTTCCCCAGGGCGGCTCGGGCCCCTGGGACCCGCCTCAACACCCCGCCACGAGCGGGACCGGTTCGGACTCGGCGGAGTTCAACCGGATCATGGACACACTGCTGCCGTGCCGTACCAACGACCCGGAGCTGTGGTTCGCCGAGCACAGCACGCAGGTGGAGCAGGCCAAGGCCCTCTGCCGTACGTGCCCCCTCATCGAGGGCTGCCTCGCGGGCGCTCTCGAGCGCAACGAGCCGTGGGGCGTCTGGGGCGGTGAGGTCTTCGTGGACGGCGCCGTCGTCGCCCGCAAGCGTGGCCGCGGCCGGCCGCGCAAGTCGGAGAGCGTCGCTGCCGCATGATCCGCCGCTGGTCAGGCCGCCCGTACCGGGAGGACCACGCACCCGCAGCGCGGGTGCGGCTCCACCGGCCGGGCTCGGGGGAGCCCGGCCGGCAGGGAGATCTCCAGGCACGCACCGACGGCCGTGGGCCGGTGCCCGTCCAGCTGGGCGAGCACCTGGCCCGCGGCCGTCGCCGCGGCCACGGCGGCGAGCGTGGCCTCGTGGGTCGGCTCCGCCGTCTCGCGGAGCTGCGCCGCCAGCGCCGGCCACTCCCGGTCGGCGTCCGCGCGGGCGAGGTCCACGCAGCTCACGCACGCGGACCGGCCCGGCCGCACCAGCGGGCCCACCACCACGTCGGCCTCGCGCACCACGACCGGTAGGTGCGGGACGCCGAGCCCGAGCAGCCGCTGGTACCGCGCCGGGTGCGCGGCATGCGGCTCGGTGACCACCACGGCGTCGAGCGCCTCGGGGTCCAGCCCCGCGCCGCCGCCGTCCACCCGGACCGCGACCCGCGGGGAACGTTCCGCGAGCAGCGCCCGCACCGCGGCGTCGCGCGCCTGCCCGACGTCGGCGGTCCGCAGGCCGCCCAGCCCCACGTCGGTGGTCTGCACCGGCAGGGGGTCGTGCAGCACCAGGCCGCCCACCCCCGCCGTCGCGAGGTGCAGGGCGACCGCCGTGCCGAGGCGGCCCAGCCCCGCCAGGCCGACCACCCGTTCCGCACGAGCGGCGAGCGTGGCCAGCCCGGCGCCGTCGGGCCGGAGCATCCCGAGCACGGTCGCATCCGCCGCGCCGTCCGCCGGGGCCGTCACCGCGCCGACCGGGCCCGGGACCGGTACCAGCACCCCCGCCCGGAACAGGACGGCCATGACCTCGTCGCGCCGCTCGACGCCCACCCCGCACCGCGCCGCGGACTGCTCGACGCTCACGTGCCTGCGCTCGGCGATCTCCTCCAGCCAGGACTCCTCGGCCGGGGTGAGCCCGGACAGCACGAACGACCAGCGCGGGTCGGAGCCGCACTGCACCTGACCGCCGCCTCTGCTGAGCACGGGCGTGCCGGGCCGCAGCCGGAGGGCGGGAGTGCTCGTCATGCCCGTAACGATGCCCGACGGCGGCGCCCCCTGGGCGTTGTCCACAGGCCCGGGAGGATATTCAAAGCATCTGGCCGGCCGGAAGTTCCCGGCTGCGCCCAGAGCCAAATGGACGGCGCAACGCTTGCCGACCCGGTTACGGTGAACACTATGAGCGACCAGCACCAGCCCGGCGAGTCTCCCCAGTCGTGGGAGGAGATGCTGCGCTCCATGCTCGGCGAAGGCGCAGACGAAGTGATGGCCGAGATGCGCGAGCGGGGCATCGACCCGACCGCGCTCGGCGGCGCGCCCGACCCCGTGATGATGCAGTACGCCCTGGCCCAGGTGCAGAAGATGCTCTCGGCCGAGGGCACCGGACCCGTCAACGCCGACGTCGCGCACGACGTCGCGCGGCAGGTCGCCGTCAGCGAGGGCGACCCGTCCCTGACGGGCAAGCAGGCCAAGGACGCCACCGACGCCCTGGGGGTGGCCGAGCTCTGGCTCGACGCCGTCACCGACCTCCCGCCCGCCGGCGGGACCAGGCGCGCCTGGAACCGGTCCGAGTGGGTCGAGGCCACGCTCCCCGTGTGGAACGAGCTCGCGGCACCGGTCGCCGCGTCCGTCGCGGACGCCCTGGCCACGGTGCTGCGCGACCAGCTCCCCGAGGGCGTCGACGACGGCGAGGCCGTGCCCGGCATGCCCGCCGGCGTGCTGCACGGCCTGGGCGGCTCGATCGACCCGGCCCAGATGATGCGCCGGCTCGGCTCCGCCGTCTTCGGCATGCAGGTCGGCCAGGCGGCCGGCACGCTCTCGCGCGAGGTGTTCGGCGCCACCGACGTCGGCCTGCCGCTGCTCGACAGCCCCGACACCGTGCTGCTGCCCACCAACGTGGCGGCGTTCGCCGACGGCCTGGACGCCCCGCTGGAGGAGGTCCGCCAGTTCCTCGCGGTCCGCGAGGCGGCCCACGCGCGCCTGTTCACCCACGTCCCGTGGCTCCGGTCGCACCTGCTGTCGATCGTGGAGCGGTACGCCCGCGGCATCACCATCGACCTCGACGCGCTCGAGGCCCAGGTGCGCGACATCGACCTCGCCGACTCCGACGCGCTGCGCAGCGCCCTGTCCGGCGGCGTCTTCGGCCTGCAGAACACGGACGAGCAGAAGGCCGTGCTCCTCAACCTGGAGACCACGCTCGCGCTGGTGGAGGGCTGGGTGGACGAGGTCAGCGCCATGGCCGCGCTGCCGCACCTGCCGCACGCCATCCCGCTGCGCGAGATGATCCGCCGCCGCCGGGCCGCGGGCGGTCCCGCCGAGCAGACGTTCTCGACGCTGGTCGGCCTGGAGCTGCGGCCGCGCCGGTCCCGCGACGCGGCGACCCTGTTCTCGATCGTGGCCCGCGCCCAGGGCACCGAGGGGCGCGACGCCGTGTGGGACCACCCCGACCTGCTGCCCGGCACCCAGGACCTGGACGACCCGGCCGGCTACCTGGTGCGCCGCGAGGCGGCGGAGAACGAGCACGCCGACATCGACGCGGCGCTCAAGGAGATCTTCGGCGAGGGCGACCCGGACGACGCGGCGGACCCGGAGAAGTAGGTCAGTCCTGCTCGTCGTCCGGGGTGGCGGTCCCCGGGTCGTCCTGCGTGAACGACGCGCCCTCCAGGAAGCCGCGCGCCCGGTCCGTGCGGGGGTAGACCTCGAGGATCTTCCAGAACTCCGGACCGTGGCCGGCGTGCAGCAGGTGCGCGAGCTCGTGCAGCAGCACGTAGTCGAGCACCCACGCCGGCATGCCCTGCAGCCGCGTCGAGATGCGGATCGAGCCGTCCAGCAGCGTGCACGATCCCCAGCGCCGGCCCTGGTTGTTCGACCAGCGCACGCTGGAGGGGTGAGCCCGGCCGTCGAGGTACTTGGCGGAGAGCTCGGTGGCGCGGTCGGTGAGCTCCTGGTCGGACGGGCGGCGGCGCCGCTCCTTGTCCTCGAGCCGGGCTACCATCTTCGCCACCCACTCCCGTTCCTGCGCCCGAGAGAAGCGCGCAGGAATGGCGACGATGGTCCGTCCACCGTCGCGGTATGCGCTCACCGTGGCGGTCCGCCGGAGGCTCCGGCGTACCTCCACGGACGTCAGGGCGTCGTGGGCCACGGAACGACCGTACCGGTTATCGGCGTCAAGGTGGGGTATAACACACCGTTCAAGTGGAAAAACTTTGCCTAAGGGGCCGTCGCGGAGTGCGATTCACGGAACCCTCAGCCAAGTGAGGAATGATGGGCCGGTGACTGACATGCGCGACCTCCAGCACTCCCCGCAACCCGAGCCGTCGCCGTTCGACGACTCGGGCACCGCGGCTGCGCCGATCACCCGCCGCACGGTCACGCTGGGGGTGTCCTTGCTGCTCACGGCCGTCCTGTCCGCGTTGGCGCTGGTCGTGCCCACGCCGTACGCCATGCGCTCGCCGGGGCCCACGGAGGACACGCTGGAGCGCAACCTGATCCAGATCGAGGGCGCCCGCACCTACGAGTCCACGGGCGAGCTGCGCCTCACCACCGTCTCCGTGCTGGGAGGCCCGGGTTATCCGATGCTGGCCGGCCAGGTGATCCAGGGCTGGCTGGACCCGCGGCGCTCCGTGCTCCCCGTGGAGGCGATCTTCCCCGAGGCGACCACCAAGGAGGAGCAGCAGGAGGTCAGCCAGGCGGAGATGGTGTCCTCGCAGGAGTCGGCCACCGCCGCGGCGCTGACCGAGCTCGGCTACGACGTGCCCGCCGTGCTCGACGTCGCCGGCACGGAGCCCGGGTCCGGCGCCGAGGGCAAGCTGGAGAAGGGCGACGTGATCACCGAGTTCCAGGGTGAACCCGTGGGCACCTACGCCGACCTCATCGACGGGCTGGCGCAGACGACGCCGGGCGACGACGTGACGCTCGGCGTGCGGCGCGGCGACAGCACCGAGGACGTCACCATCACGACCGCCGACAACGGCCAGCGCGCCGTGCTCGGCGTCTTCATCGACCCGCACTACGACTTCCCGGTGGACGTCTCCATCGAGATCGAGAACATCGGCGGTCCCAGCGCGGGCACCATGTTCGCGCTCGGCATCATCGACAAGCTCACGCCCGAGGACGAGGCGAACGGCGAGGTCATCGCGGGCACCGGGACCATGAGCCCCGAGGGCACCGTGGGCCCGATCGGCGGTATCGAGCAGAAGCTGTACGGCGCGCAGCGCGACGGCGCCGACTGGTTCCTGGCGCCGGCGGACAACTGCGACCAGGTGGTGGGCAACGTGCCCGACGGGCTGCACGTGGTGCGGGTGGCCACGCTGGCCGAGGCGCGGGACGCCGTCGAGCAGATCGGGCGGGGCGAAGGGGCCGACCTCCCGACGTGCTCCTGACGCACCTGCCGAGTCGTTGACGACGTGTTGCACATCTGGAGGATGTGGGAACCTTGTGGTGGGAACCTTGACCAGAGCCTGGCCGTTCCAACTGCGTACGGCCCAACCATTCATGACGTGAGGTAACGCAGAAGTGTCCTTCGCCGCAGCACCTCGTCGCCCATCCGGCGGCGCACCCCGAGCCCGACGACGCAGTCCCCTGGGGGTGGCGGTCGTCGCGGTCGCCGTCGTCATCGCGGCCCTGCTCCTCCTAGCGCAGTTCTGGACCGAGGTGATGTGGTTCGGGCAGCTCGGGTTCTCCCGGGTGATCTGGACCGAGTGGGGCATGCGCGCCGCCCTGTTCGCCGGTGGCTTCGTGATCATGGCGGGCGCCGTGTTCTGGTCGTTCACCGCGGCCTACCGCTCGCGCCCCGTGTACGCCCCGAGCACCCCCGAGCAGGCCACGCTCGACCAGTACCGCGAGGCGGTCGAGCCGCTGCGCCGGGTCGTGATGATCGCGGCCCCCGTGCTCGTCGGCTTCTTCGCCGGCGTCGCGGCCTCCGCGCAGTGGCGCACCGTGCTCCTGGCCTTCAACAGCGAGCCGTTCGGTGAGTCCGACCCGCAGTTCGGCATGGACCTCGGGTTCTTCGTCTTCCTGCTCCCGGCGCTGCGGTTCACCGTCGGGTTCCTCATCTCGGTCGTGGTGATCGCCGGCATCGCCGGAGTGATCACGCACTACCTGTACGGCGGCCTCCGGGTGGGCCCGGCCGCGGCCGGCGGTCCCCGCACGACGCCCGCCGCGCGCATCCACCTGGCCGTCATCGGCGCCGCGCTGCTGCTCCTGATCGCCGGCAACTACTGGCTGGACCGGTACTCGATCCTGACCAACGCCGGTGACCGGTTCGACGGCGCCTCCTACTCCGACGTGCACGCCGTGATCCCCGCCAAGGGCATCCTCGCGGTGGTCGCGATCTTCGTGGCCGCGCTGTTCATCGTCACCGCCTTCCGGGGCGACTGGCGCCTGCCGGCGATCGGCGTCGGGCTCATGGTGGTCTCGGCCATCGCGATCGGCGGCATCTACCCCGCCGTCGTCCAGCGCTTCCAGGTGAACCCGAACGCGCAGGAGCTGGAGAGCGAGTACATCCAGCGCAACATCGACGCGACGCTGTCGGCCTTCGGCATCGACGACGTCGAGAAGGAACCGTACGACGCGACGACCCAGGCCGAGGAGGGCGCGCTGCGTTCCGACGCCGACACGGCGGCCTCCATCCGCCTCCTGGACCCGCAGATCGTGTCGCCGTCGTTCCGCCAGCTGCAGCAGAACAAGCAGTACTACAACTTCAACGACTCGCTCTCGGTCGACAAGTACGAGATCGACGGCGAGTCGCGCGACACCGTGATCGCGGTGCGCGAGCTGAACCTCGACGGCCTGGGCCAGGACCAGCGCAACTGGGTCAACGACCACACCGTGTACACGCACGGCTACGGCGTCGTCGCCGCCTACGGCAACCAGCCGGGCCCGGACGGCCGGCCGGCGTTCTTCGAGGGCGGCATCCCGTCGCAGGGCGCGATCAGCGACCTCGAGGGCGAGTACGAGCCGCGCATCTACTTCAGCCCGAGCACCACCACGTACTCGATCGTCGGCGCGCCCGAGGGCACCAAGGCGTGGGAGCTCGACTACCAGGCGGACGACGCCGACGACGGCGGGCAGGTCAACACGACCTTCACCGGCGACGCCGGCCCCGACGTCGGTGCGTTCGGCAGCAAGCTGCTGTACGCGCTGAAGTTCGGCGAGGAGCAGCTCCTGTTCTCCGACCGCGTGACCAGCGAGTCGCAGATCCTGTACGACCGGGACCCGCAGCAGCGCGTCAGCAAGGTCGCGCCGTGGCTGACGCTCGACAACCGGGTCTACCCGGCGGTCGTCGACGGCCGCGTGAAGTGGATCGTCGACGCGTACACGACCAGCGACGCCGTCCCGTACTCGACGTCGACCCCGCTCGACGAGGCCGTGGCGGACACCCTCACCCAGCAGGCCGGTGGTCCGGTCGAGCTGCCGGAGGAGGTCAACTACATCCGTAACTCGGTGAAGGCCACGGTCGACGCCTACGACGGCTCGGTCGACCTGTACGCGTGGGACGACCAGGACCCGATCCTGAAGGCCTGGGGCAACGTCTTCCCGGGGTCGATCAAGCCGATGACGGAGATCTCCGGCGACCTGATGAGCCACCTGCGGTACCCGGAGGACCTGTTCAAGGTGCAGCGCACCCTGCTCAGCCAGTACCACGTGACGGACTCCGCGGAGTTCTTCTCGGGCCAGGACTTCTGGAACAACCCGACCGACCCCACCTCGGACGCGACCACCGCGCCGCTGCAGCCGCCGTACTACCTGACGCTGCAGATGCCGGGCCAGGACGAGTCCACGTTCTCGCTGACCTCGACGTTCATCCCGGGCGGTAACACCGACCGAGAGGTGCTGACCGGGTTCCTCGCGGTGGACGCGGACGCGGGCAACGAGGCAGGCAAGAGGGGCGAGGACTACGGCAAGCTACGCCTGCTGGAGCTCCCACGGGACACGACCGTCCCCGGACCGGGTCAGGTGCAGAACAACTTCGACTCGAACCCGACGATCTCCGAGCAGCTGAACATCCTGCAGATCGGTGCCTCCACGGTGCGGCGCGGCAACCAGCTCACGCTCCCCGTGGGTGGCGGCCTGCTGTACGTGCAGCCGGTGTACATCCAGTCGACCGGTGGCACCCAGTTCCCGCTGCTGCGCAAGGTGCTGGTCTCGTTCGGTGACGACATCGGCTTCGCCGACACGCTCGACGAGGCGCTGGACCAGGTGTTCGGCGGTGACTCGGGCGCCCAGGCCGGCGACGCCGGTGCGGCGGCCGAGGACGAGGCCCCGGTCTCGCCGCCCACGGGCGAGGGCGACACGGGCACGGAGCCCACGCAGGAGCCGAGCCAGGAGCCGTCCGGCGAGTCCACGCCGGACAGCACCCAGGCGCCGTCCTCCGAGCTGGACGCCGCGCTGCAGGACGCCGCGGCCGCCCTGGAGGACTCCAACACCGCCCAGCGGGCCGGTGACTGGGCCGCCTACGGCGAGGCGCAGGACCGCCTCCAGAAGGCGCTGGAGGAGGCCATCGCGGCCGAGGAGGCGCAGCAGGGCTGACGCCCTCGACCTCCCTGCCGGACCCCCAGGCCACCTCGGTGGCCTGGGGGTCCGGCTTTTCTCATGCGAGCCGGCGGGCGACCACCACCGAGTTGATGACGTCGTCGGTGGGGTGCACCACCTCCAGCACCTCGAACCCGGGCATGGCGCTCAGGTCCACCGGCGGGTACAGCAGGGTGCGCATCCCGTGCGCGCTGCGCGCGAGCAGCAGCGCGCCGGGCCGCATCGCCTGACCCACCGCCCGCAGGATCGCGGCCTTGGCCGACGGCGTCTCGCCCACCAGGGCGGCGAGCACGACGACGTCGTGATCCGTGAGGCCGACCTCGGTGGCGTCGGCCTGCTCGAACCGGACCGCCGTGGACCCGAGGCGCGTACCGACCCGCCGGGCCAGCTCCACCGCCGTGGCATCCCGGTCGACGCCGACGACGGGCGCGTCCAGCGCCGCGGCGTAGCCGAGGGTGCTCAGGGGCAGCGGCCCGCAGCCGAGCACCGCGACCGAGGTCGCGGTGCCGCCGCTCGCGTGCAGCACGAGCCCGGCCTCCAGGGCCGTGAGCCGGCGGTAGTTGTCGAGGTAGGGAAAGGAGTCGAGGGCGGCCCGGGCGTCCGGGGCGGTGGCGACGTGCTCCGCCCAGGCCCGCTCGAGCTCGGTCTCGCCGCGCGCCGAGAGGTCGCGGATGGCGTCCTTGCGGCGCCGGACCTCCGGGTGCTCCAACAGGTCCCTGGCCTGGCGTTCGGGCGTCGCGAGGACGGTGTGCACCAGGTCGCCGAACAGGGCGTTGGTGCCGGGACCGGGGCGCAGGTGGGGCAGTGCGGCAAGCTGGTCGGTGAGGTGGACGATCCGGTCGGCGGACAGGGTGGTATCGCTCAGCTCCGTCGTCATGGGGACGATGGTTCCACGGCCGGATCGGTTCGACCGGCTGTGACCTGCGTCTCGACCGCACGGCCCGGTTTGCGCTTCGTCGCTCGGGGTGCGTAAAGTAGGGATCACCGACGCGGGGTGGAGCAGCTCGGTAGCTCGCTGGGCTCATAACCCAGAGGTCGCAGGTTCAAATCCTGCCCCCGCTACAAATGCCAGGCCCGGAGATCCACGGATCTCCGGGCCTGAGCGATTTCCCGGGGCAATACAGTGCGGGAGCTCCGGCCGCGCAGTAGATTTCGTCGGTGCTGACTCGGACGCCCCTCTGGCCGGAGCTGCCGGCGTCCGCGAGATCCGTGCCGCCGCGGCGCGGCGGACGTGCGCGACGGCGCAGACGGTGGGCGATCGGCATCGTCGTCGGCGCGGCGAGCCTGGTGGTCGCCGCCGGCAGCGCCTACGCGCTCGACCTGTTCGAACCCGGTCCCGCCGGCCCACCCGCCGTGCTGGCCGAGGCGCGGGCCGCCGGCACCGAGAGCGTGACGCTCCGGGCCGACCTGGTCGGCGGGCTGGAGAGCGCCCGGGCCGTGCTGGAGAGCCCGGACGGCGAGGCGGCGAAGACGCCCGCCCGGCGTGCGCTCCGCGCGGCGATCAAGGACGCGGAGCGCGTGGCGCTGGACGAGGCCGCCGGGCTCGACGACGTGCGTGCCACGTCCGCCGCACTGCGCGAGGCCGCCGACGCGGTGGTCGTCTCGGGGCAGGGGGTCCGGCTCGCGCGCGGGGTGTCCGGGCTGAAGAGCGCTCAGGCCGATCTGCGCGCCGCCGCGGCCGAGGGCGAGGAGGTCCAGGTCGCGTCCGCCGCCGACGCGGCCGGCCGGGACGCCTTGCGCTCCGCGCTGGACGAGGCGGCCGACCTGACGGCCCGGGCCGGCGACGTGCTGGGCCGGGTGGCGGACGTCCACGCGGACCTGCCGGCCGAGACGGACACCCTCGCCGACGTACTCGGCCAGGCCAAGCTGCTGACCAAGGACATGGCCCGGGCGACCGCGGATATCGGCGAGGCCGTCGCGGCGGTCCCGGTTCCGGCCGAGGACGACGCGACGAGCACCGGGGCGGACGGCACCGACCCGGCCGCGGAGGACGACGACGCCGGCGACACCGGAACCACCCCCGTCGGCACCTGCCCCGAGCCCGACCAGGTGTGGTCCGCCGAGAACGGGCACCTGGCCGCCTCGGAGCTGGCCCAGATCCCGTTCGCCTCGGGCAGCTACGTGCGTGCGGACGTCGTCGGCGACCTGACCGAGCTGAACGCGGCCTACGCGGCGGAGTTCGGGACGAACCTGACCATCAACTCCTCCTACCGCACCTACGCGGAGCAGGAGGCGCTGTACGACCCGTCGTCCAAGACCGCGGCGCCGCCGGGCTGCTCCAACCACGGCACGGGCCTGGCGATCGACATCGGCGGCGGCGTGCAGGCGTTCGGCTCGGCCCAGTACGAGTGGCTCAAGGCCAACGCCGAGGACTATGGCTGGGTGCACCCGCCGTTCGCCGAACCGTCCGGCCGCAACCCCGAGCCGTGGCACTGGCAGTCGGTCCTGGCGCCCAACAGCTACTGACCGCGGCGACCGGGCCCGTGCCGGTTTGACACAGGATGGCGCGACCCATCTACTCGTCGCCATGGATGACGCACACAGTCCCCGCGCCCACCGACCGCGCCGGACGGGGGAGGCGGGCGCCTGATGGATCAGGACACGTGGGTCAACGCCGCGCTGGTGCTGGTGTTCATCCTGGTCGGCGGCGTCTTCGCCGGCACGGAGATCGCCCTGGTCTCGCTGCGGGAGAGCCAGATCGGCCGCCTGGAGGCCAAGGGCGGGCGCGGTGCCCGGGTCGCCGCCGTGGCCAGGGACCCCAACCGGTTCCTCGCCGCCGTCCAGATCGGCGTGACCGTCGCCGGGTTCTTCTCCGCCGCCTACGGCGCGTCGACGCTGGCCCCGGACTTCGTGCCCGTGCTGGAGGGCATCGGCCTGCCGTCCGACGTCGCCGGCACGGTCTCGCTCATCGTCCTCACGCTCGTGATCGCCTACCTGTCCCTGGTGCTGGGCGAGCTGGTGCCGAAGCGGTTCGCGCTCCAGCGCTCCCAGAGCGTCGCGCTGATCGTCGGGCCGCCGCTGGACCGGTTCGCGAGCCTGATGCGCCCGGTCGTGTGGCTGCTGTCGGTGTCCACCAACGCGGTGGTGCGCCTGCTCGGCGGCGACCCGCGGGCGACGTCCGAGGGGATGTCCGAGGAGGAGCTGCGGGACGTCGTCGTCGCCCACGAGGGCCTGCCCGCCGAGGAGCGCCGCATCCTGAGCGATGTCTTCGACGCCGCGGACCGGTCGATCAGCGAGGTGATGCGGCCGCGCGGCGAGGTGACGTTCGTCGCGGGCGACCTGCCGGTGTCCGAGGTCCTGGAGATCGTGCAGCGCAGCCCCTACTCGCGCTACCCGGTCACCGGCACCGACTTCGACGATGTGATCGGCGTGCTGCACGTGCGGGACCTGTTCGGGGCGCCGGGCACGACGCCCGTCCGGGAGCTGGCCCGCACCATGCTCTTCCTGCCGACCACCGCGCACCTCATCCCGGCGCTGTCCCAGATGCGGCGCGAGCGCCGCCACCTGGCCGTGGTCGTCGACGAGTACGGCGGCACCTACGGCATCGTCACCCTGGAGGACCTCGTCGAGGAGATGGTCGGCGACATCCGCGACGAGCACGACCCGGTCGAGGGCGCGGGGCGTCCGTCGACCGACGGCACGACGGTCGTCGAGGCGGGCATGACGATCGAGGAGTTCGACGAGCTGACCGGCGTGACGCTGCCCGACGGGCCGTACGAGACCGTGGCGGGCTACGTCGTCAGCCGGCTGGGCCGGGTCGCCGAGGTCGGGGACACCGTGCAGGTCGAGGGCCTCGACCTGGCCGTGACCGAGGTGCGGGGCCGGCGGCTGACCTACCTGGAGGCCGTCCGCCGCGACTGACGCCGGAGCGAGCGAGCGGGCCGGGCCCGGAGAACGGGCC
>NZ_JBHVEG010000142.1:0-16134 GCF_042802395.1 Promicromonospora sp. NPDC057488 | reverse complement strand
GCCGCGCCCCCTGCTCGGGGACGCGGCCTCCGGCCTGCTGCTGTGCGGGTGCCGTCAGCGCGTCACTTGGAGACGTCCTCCGACGCCGGCTCGGGCTCCGGGGCGGGACGTGCGGCCTCGACCCGCGCGTCGTACGCCGACTTGGCGAGGCTGGCCACCGTGCCGACCGCCAGGGACGCCACGATCACCGTGAGCGACAGCCAGATCGGGATCTCGGGCGCCCAGTGGAAGCCCTCGCCGCCGTTGATCCACGAGATCGAGTTGGTGTGCAGGGCCTCGAGGACCAGCTTGATGCCGATGAAGCCGAGGATGGCCGAGAGCGCGTAGGGCAGGTACACCAGCCGGTCGAGCAGGCCGCCGAGCAGGAAGTAGAGCTGGCGCAGACCCATCAGCGCGAACAGGTTGGTGGCGAACACGATGAACGGGTCCCGCGTGATGCCGAAGATCGCCGGGATCGAGTCGAGGGCGAACAGCACGTCCGTCGAGCCGATCGCCAGGAACACGATGATCAGCGGCGTGAAGAGCCGGCGGCCGTCGACGGTGGTCCGCAGGCTGGAGCCGTTGTACTGGTGGTGCAGCGGCAGCACGCGCCGCATGACCCGGATGAGGGCGTTCTCCTTGAAGTCGTCCTGCTCCTCCTCCTTCTCCGGGATGGCCTGCTGGACCGCCGTGTAGAGGAGGAATGCGCCGAAGATGTAGAAGAGCCAGGTGAACTGCTCGAGCAGGGCGGCGCCCGCGAGGATGAACGCGGCCCGGAAGATCAGCGCCATGATGATGCCCACCATGAGCACCTGCTGCTGCTGGTCCCGCGGCACGGCGAACCGCGCCATGATGATGACGAAGACGAAGAGGTTGTCGACGCTCAGGGAGTACTCCATGAGCCACCCGGCGTAGAACTCCGCCGCCGGGGTGTGGCCGCCGACGGCCCAGACGACGAGACCGTAGACGACGGCGAGGCCCACGTAGAAGCTCACCCAGATGGCGCTCTCCTTCATGGTCGGGACATGGGGGCGCCGTCCGACGATGAGGAGATCGGCGACGAGCAGCAGGACCATCGCACCGAGGGAGATCAGTTCGAAGGTCACGGGCAGTTCGTGGACCATTGCTTCCTTCCGGAAAAGGGAGGAACGCGCGATCGCATCTAGCCTCCGGTGAGCACAGCAGGGCACCGGAGGTCTTCCTCGCCCGCCCGTGCACCAGCCTGGACGAAACCAGACGACGGTGCACCACGGGCCGGCCGGGCCGAGCTGGCGTCATTGGCAACTGTGATGACGACCTGACCGTTACGAGGTACTCCCCTCCAACGGAGGGAAAGCATACGGGACGTGAGGTTTGTTCCCGAACGTGATCTTCGGCACTCCCTGGTGACCGCGCGAGGCCCGTCCGGACGACCGTCGGGGCGGTCGGTCAGGCGATCGTCAGGACCAGCTTGCCGCGCGCGTGCCCGTGCCCGGCGACCTGCCTGATCGCGTCCACGGCGCGCTCCAGCGGGTAGGTCGCGCTGACGATGGGCAGCAGCACGCCGTCGGCCACGAGGCCGTCGAGGACGCCGAGGTCCTCGCCGCTGGACGTCGCCGAGACGTTCAGGATCCGGTACGGGCGCATCCGCGAGACCAGGGGCGCCGTCATCAGCTCCGGCATGGCGCCGAGCAGGCCGTCCCGGCTGCCGTCGTTGGCCAGCACCAGCCCGCCGGGCACGACGACGCGGCCGAGCGCCCGCAGGGAGTACCGGCCCGCGTTGGTGAAGACGACGTCGAAGCGCCGCTCCCCCGCGGTGAAGTCGTCCTTCGTGTAGTCGATCACCTCGGACGCCCCGAGCTCGCGGACCATCGCTGCGTTGCGCGGGCCGCACACCCCCGTCACCTCGGCGCCCCAGGCCGCGGCGATCTGCACCGCGAAGTGCCCGATCCCGCCGCCCGCGCCGGTGATGGCGATCTGCTGCCCGGCCCGCAGCTCGGCGGCCCGCAGGAACTGGAGCGCCGTGACGGCGGCCATCGGCATCGCGGCGGCCTCGACGTGCGTCAGGTCGACCGGCCTGCGGGCGATGCTCGAGACCTCCGCGAGCGCCAGCTCCGCGAACGTGCCGCCGGTGCCGAACCCGAACACCTCGTCGCCCGGCGCGTACGCCGTGACCCCGGGGCCGGCAGCAACCACGATGCCCGACAGGTCGGCGCCGCGGACCGGCGGGCGAGGGCCGGTGAAGGTGCCCATCATCGCGCGCGCGACCAGCGGCTGCCCGGCGGCGTAGTGCCAGTCGTAGGGGTTCACGCCGGCCGCGCGGACCTTGACCAGCACCTGCCCCTGGCCCGGCTCCGGGTCGGGCACCTCGCGGACCCCGAGGTGTTCCCAGCCGTACCTGTCCTGTGTCAGTGCCCGCATTCGGCCTCCTGGCCCCGCTCGCCCGGACGTGCGCTGCACCCCTGCGCGATCAGGGTCCACCGGGCCGAGCGGACGGGTCAAGGATGAACTCGGGCCGTCATCACTGCAGGCAGAACTCGTTGCCCTCCGGGTCGCGCAGCACGATCCAGAACTCGCCGAGCTCGGTCATCTCGTCGACGACGCTCGCCCCGAGGGCGGTCACCCGCTCCGCCTCGGCCCGGACCTTCGCGATGCGCTCGGCGCCGCTCAGGCCGTCGCTCACGTTGACGTCGAGGTGCATGCGGTTCTTCGCGACCTTGGGCTCGGGCACCTTCTGGATGAAGATGCGCGGGCCCGTGCCGTCGGGGTCACGCACGGCGTTCTTGTCGTTCCAGCGCTCCTCGGGCAGGCCCCAGGCCGTCAGGGCCTCCTCCCACGTGGCGAAGCCCGCGGGCGGCTCCTCCCGCACGTAGCCCAGCACCCGGCACCAGAAGTCACCGAGCGCCCGGGGGTCGGCCGCGTCGAAGGTCACCTGGAACGTCAGCGCCATCGTGGGGCTCCTCGGGTCGGTGGTCGGTCGTCGGTCGTCGCTGGTCGGTGCCGGGTGCTCGCTGTCGGGTGCCGGGCGCAGGGTGCCGTGGCCGCGGTCAGGCGGTCGCGGCCTGCATCTGCCGCAGCTCCTTCTTGAGGCCCGAGATCTCGTCGCGCAGGCGCGCCGCGACCTCGAACTGCAGCTCCGCGGCCGCGGCGTGCATCTGGTCGGCGAGCTCCTGGATGAGCTCGGCCAGCTCGCTCGCGGCGGCGCCCGCCAGCCGGTTGCCGCTCGACGCGGCCTCCTTGGGCGAGCCAGGCACCGGGGCCTTGCCCTCACCCTTGCCCTTGCGGCTGTTGCGGTACCCGCCGGCCAGCAGCTCGGCGGTGTCGAGGTCCTCGCGGGCGAGCATGTCCGTGACGTCGGCGATCTTCTTCCGCAGCGGCTGGGGGTCCAGACCGCGCTCGGTGTTGTACGCGATCTGCTTCTCGCGGCGCCGGTCGGTCTCGTCCAGGGCCATCCGCATGGCCGGCGTGATCTTGTCGGCGTACATGTGCACCTGGCCGGACACGTTACGGGCGGCACGGCCGATCGTCTGGATCAGCGAGCGCCCGGACCGCAGGAAGCCCTCCTTGTCGGCGTCGAGGATCGCGACCAGCGACACCTCGGGCAGGTCGAGGCCCTCGCGCAGCAGGTTGATGCCCACCAGCACGTCGTACTCGCCGAGCCGCAGCTCGCGCAGCAGCTCGACGCGGCGCAGCGTGTCGACGTCGGAATGCAGGTAGCGCACCCGGACGTTGCGCTCCAGGAAGTAGTCCGTGAGGTCCTCGGCCATCTTCTTGGTCAGCGTGGTCACCAGCACGCGCTCGTCGCGGTCCACGCGGTCGCGGATCTCGCCTAGCAGGTCGTCGATCTGGCCGGTCGTCGGCTTCACGACCACCTCGGGGTCCACCAGGCCGGTGGGGCGGATGACCTGCTCCACGACGCCGTCGGACAGCGAGCGCTCGTAGTCGCCGGGTGTGGCCGACAGGTAGACCGTCTGGCCGATGCGCTCGGTGAACTCCTCCCACTTCAGGGGGCGGTTGTCCATGGCGCTGGGCAGGCGGAACCCGTGGTCCACCAGCGCGCGCTTGCGCGAGGCGTCGCCCTCGAACATGGCCCCGATCTGCGGCACGGTCTGGTGCGACTCGTCGATGACGAGCAGGAAGTCCTCGGGGAAGTAGTCGAGCAGCGTGTTGGGCGCGGTGCCCGGCTCGCGGCCGTCGATGTGCATCGAGTAGTTCTCGATGCCGGCGCAGGTGCCGATCGAGCGCATCATCTCGATGTCGTAGGTGGTGCGCATGCGCAGCCGCTGCGCCTCCAGCAGCTTGCCCTGCTTCTCCAGCTCGGCCAGCCGCTCCTCCAGCTCCTTCTCGATGCCGCCGATGGCGCGCTCCATGCGCTCCGGGCCCGCGACGTAGTGCGTGGCCGGGAACACGTAGATCGACTTCTCCTCGCGGACCACGTCTCCCGTGAGCGGGTGCAGCGTCTGGATCGACTCGATCTCGTCGCCGAACATCTCGATCCGGATCGCCAGCTCCTCGTACACGGGGATGATCTCGACCGTGTCGCCGCGCACCCGGAAGGTGCCGCGCGTGAACGACATGTCGTTGCGCGTGTACTGCATGGTCACGAACTGACGCAGCAGCTGGTCCCGGTCGACCACGTCGCCGACGTCGAGCCGGACCATGCGGTCCACGTACTCCTGCGGCGTGCCCAGGCCGTAGATGCAGGACACCGAGGCGACCACGACGACGTCGCGCCGCGTCAGCAGCGACGAGGTCGCGGAGTGGCGCAGCCGCTCCACCTCGTCGTTGATCGAGGAGTCCTTCTCGATGTAGGTGTCCGTCTGCGCGATGTACGCCTCGGGCTGGTAGTAGTCGTAGTACGAGACGAAGTACTCGACCGCGTTGTTGGGCAGCAGCTCACGGAACTCCGTGGCGAGCTGCGCGGCGAGCGTCTTGTTCGGCGCCATGACCAGGGTCGGGCGCTGGAGCTTCTCGACGAGCCAGGCCGTGGTCGCGGACTTGCCCGTACCCGTGGCGCCGAGCAGCACCACGTCCTTCTCGCCCGCCTGGACGCGTTCGGTGAGCTCGGCGATGGCCGTCGGCTGGTCGCCGGCGGGCTGGTAATCGGAGATGACCTCGAACGGGGCCACCGTGCGCTGCAGGTCGGTCACGGGTCGCATGCCACTACCGTACGGCGGACCACTGACACTCCGGTGGACGAGCCCCCGTCAGTGCAGCGTGCCCGCCGCCACCGCCGGCTCGCTCACCTCGCCGCGGGCCGCCCCCAGGGCCGTGCGCACCACGATCTCCAGCGCCCTGGCCAGGGCGTCCACCGGCAGGTGCGGCTCGCCGCCGGCGGTCAGGGCGGACGCCGACTCCTGCGCCGCCAGCTCCTCCGTGGTACGCGGCACGTGGACGAAGCCCGAGAGCACCTCGGGGCGCTCGGCCAGCGCGTGCTGCAGGGCGTAGAAGGTGGCGTTGCAGACGTACGTCCCGGCGCTGTAGGTGACCCCGGCCGGGATGCCCGCCTCCCGCACGGCGGCGACGGCCGCCTTGGCGGGCAACGTGGTGAACCTGGCGGCGGGGCCGCCGTCGACCACGGGGACGTCGACCGGCTGGGCGCCGCCGTTGTCGGGGATGCGCGCGTCCATCAGGTTGATCGCGACGCGCTCGACCCGCACCTCGGTGACGCCGCCGGCCAGGCCGACCGCCACGACGACGTCAGGCGCGTGCTCGTCCAGCAGGCGCAGCAGCCGGCCGTCCGCGCCGCGCACCTCGTCGAACTCGACCGGCAGGACGGCGGTGACCAGCTCCTCCGGGCCCGCCCAGCGCCCGGCGAGCGCCGCGACCGCCTCGGCGGACGCGTTGACGGCGTCTCCGCCGAACGGCTCGAACCCCGTGACCAGGACCTTCATGGTGCTCCTCCCCCGGGCCGGGCCGGTTCACACGGAGTCTGCCTCCGCCTCCTGCGCGACCTCGCCGGCCACGCGCTGCCACAGGATATCCACCTGAGCGCGTAGTTCGTCCTCGTCGCCGGAACCGTCGAGGGTGACGTCCGCCGCCGCGAGCCGCTCCTCGTCGGTGGCCTGCGCCGCGACGCGGGCGCGCGCCGCCTCCTCCGTGAGGCCGCGGTTCGCCACGAGCCGGCCGACCCGCTGCTCGGCGGGCGTGTGCACCACCACCAGCAGGTGGAAGTGGCTCTGCTGCCCGGTCTCCACGAGCAGGGGGATGTCGTGCACGACGACGGCCCCGGCCTCCGCCGCGCCCGCCATGGCCTCTCGCTCGGCCGAGAGCCGGCGCACCTCGGGGTGCACGATCTCGTTCAGGCGGCCGCGGGCGGCCGCGTCGGCGAAGACCAGGGCGCCCAGGGCCGGGCGGTCGAGGCTGCCGTCCGGCGCCAGGATGCCCTCGCCGAACGCCTCGACGATCTCGGCCAGGCCGACCGAGCCGGGCGCGACCGCCTCGCGCGCGAGCACGTCGTGGTCGACGACGACGGCGCCGAGCTCGGCCAGTCGTGCCGCCGCGACCGACTTGCCGGCCGCGATCCCTCCGGTGAGTCCGATGCGGAACATGTGGTCCTCAAAGCCGATTTCGGGTGGGTTCGCTCAGGCTACCTCCGGACCGGACCGGCCGCCCGGACCGGTTGCCCGGACCGCCCCGGGGGTGTGACATGTGCCGGGGCCCGCGCTCCCGCGCTGAGAATGCGGGTGCGCGGTGCGAGCATGAGCCTCGGGACCACAGCAACAGAGCGACCAGGAGGTACGCACGTGTACGAGGCCGGCAAGACAGCGGTGGCACCGTGAGCCGCGGCACGCCCGGGCAGCAGGCCGGGACGGGCGCCGGGGCCGGCCGGCCCGCATGGCTCACCTGGACCGTCCGCGCGGTCGCGGCCGCCGGGATCGTCGTCGTGGCCTGGGCCTGCCTGACGGCGTGGGGCGCCGTGGTCCACGGCCACCCCCTGTACGCGGTGCTGCTCGGCCTGACCGTCCTGGGCTGCGCGCTGGTGCTCCTGCGCAGCCTGCGCCCGCGGCCGGCCCGCGGCGGCTGGCGGCGGGTCGTGGACCTGGCGCTGGTCGTGGCCGGCATCGTGTGGGTCGCCGCTATGGCGTGGCTGCGCCCGTTCAGCGCCGTCGAGCCGGCGCTGGACGCCATGGTCTCGGACGACTCCGTGACCGTCACCGAGTCCACCACGGCCGTCACGCTCGTCCCGGCCCGCGGGGCGGACGGGACCGCGGTGTTCTTCCGGCCCGGCGCAAAGGTCGAGGCCCGGGCGTACGCCGCGGTGCTGCGCCCGGTCGCCGAGGCGGGGCACACCGTGGTGATCCCCAAGCAGCCGCTCGCCGTCGCCTTCCTCGCCGGCGGGGCGTTCGACGCCGCCCGCGAGCGGGTCCCGCAGGCCGACCGGTGGGTCGTCGGCGGGCACTCGCTGGGCGGCGTCGTCGCGTCGTCGGACGCCGCCGGCGCGGAGGCGGACGACGTGGCGCCCGCCGTCGGGCTGCTCCTGTACGCCTCCTACCCGGCCGAGGACCTCAGCGGGCTCACGGTCGCGGTCGAGTCGGTCTCCGCCTCGCAGGACGGCCTCGCCACCCCCGCCAAGATCGAGGCCTCGCGCGCGGTCCTGCCCGCCGACGCGAAGTTCACCGCGGTGGACGGCGCGGTGCACGCCTTCTTCGGCGACTACGGCCCGCAGCCCGGCGACGGGACTCCGACCATCACCCACGACGCGGCCCGGTCCCTCATCTCGTCCGTGAGCACGCAGTTCGTGGACTCGCTCGCCGAGTAGCTCGTGTCACAGAACCCGGGGCGTGCCCGGTCGGTTCGTCATGACCGCGCCGCGCCGCGGCGCGTGAGACGAGAGGAACCCCGATGCCCCCCATCCAGCATGCCCTCACCGACGTCCTCGACATCGCGTACGTCGAGCACGGACCGGTCGACGGCCCGGCGGTGCTGCTGCTCCACGGATTCCCCTACGACGTGCACAGCTACGTCGACGTCGCACCCCGGCTGGCGGCGCTCGGCTACCGGGTCGTCGTGCCCTACCTCCGTGGCCACGGCCCGACCCGGTTCCGCGACGACCGGACACCACGCTCCGGCCAGCAGGCGGCGCTCGGCGCGGACGTCCTGGGCCTGCTCGACGCCCTCGACATCCCCGAGGCCGTGCTCGCCGGCTACGACTGGGGCGGCCGCGCCGCCTGCGTGGTCGCGGCGCTGCGGCCCGAGCGGGTCACGGGCCTCGTCAGCGTCAACGGGTACCTGATCCAGGACGTCGCCGCGTCGGCGCGACCCATCCGTCCTGACCTCGAGGCCGGCTTCTGGTACTTCTACTACTTCCTCACCGAGCGCGGGCGGGCCGGCCTGACGGCCAACCGCCGCGAGATCGCCGAGGTGATCTGGCGGCGCAACTCGCCGGCGTGGGACTTCGACCCGGCGACGCTCGACCGGACGGCAGCCGCGTTCGACAACACCGACTACGTCGACGTCGTGCTGCACTCCTACCGGCACCGGCTGGGCGCGGCACCCGGCGCTCCGGAGTACGACGCGTTCGAGTACGCCCTCGCACCGTTGCCCCCGGTCGGGGTCCCGACCGTGACCCTGGCGGGCCTCGCCGACGGCAACTTCCCCGCGACCGACGAGGTCCCCGACGCCGGCCGGTTCACGGGCCCCCGCCTGCACCGCCGCGTGCCGGACGCAGGGCACAACCTCCCCCAGGAGGCGCCGGACGCGTTCGTCCGGGCGGTGCTCGACGTGACCCGCCTGGCGGCCGGCCGACCGACATCGCCGCGCTGATGCGCGACGTGCCGGTCGACGGCAGGTCGCCGGAGTAGGCGGGCAGCGGCCGGAGCGCGCCCCCGGACTCAGACCCGGGCGGGCACCCGCGCGGTCTTGCGCTCCGGGGTGAACGCCACCGGCAGCACGGCCGGGTAGCGCGACCAGGGCGACGGCGCCCACGTGACGTCGGGGTCGGTCAGGCGCAGGTCGAGGCGCTCCATGAGGCTCTCGACGGCGATCTTCACCACGAGCCGCCCCGGACGGCGGGCGGGGCACGCGTGCGGCCCGACGCCGAACGACAGGTGCGACCGGTTGCCCGCCTCGAAGAGGTCGTCCTCGGTGCGCACCCGCGGGTCGTTGTTCGCCGCGGCCAGGCCCATCACGATCGCGTCGCCGGCCCGGATCTGCGCCCGGCCCAGCGTGCAGTCGGTGACGGCGTACCGCGCGGGCAGGTTGGCGACGGGCGGCTCGCCCCACAGCGTCTCGTCCATCGCGTCGTCCAGCCCGCGCCGCACGCCCGTGACGCGACCCGTGTACCGCGGGTCGGTGAGCATCCGGCGCAGCGTGGCCGCGATCCAGGTCACGAGCATCTCGTTGGCGGCGCAGATCGCCACCACCATCGAGTGCACGATCTCCGTGTCGTCGTCGAAGTTGGGGTGGGCCACGAACTTGGCGGTCAGGTTGGGCCCGGGGTTCGCGCGGGTGGACACCACGTGGTCCAGCACGATCTGGTCCATGGTGACCAGCGCGGAGACGGAGTCGCCGCCGTGCCCGAACACGCCGTGCGCGCAGCGCAGGAGGGCGATGCCCTGCTGCTCGTCGAACCCGAACATGCCCGAGACGGCCAGGAACGACACGGCGGCCGCGTACTCGCCGATCAGGTCCGCGTTCCCGCGCTCGGCGAACGAGTCGATGAGCCCGCCGCAGACGCCGCGCACCATGGCCGCCGTCAGGGCCTCGTCGATCCCGGCGAAGGCCTCGTCCACGGGGATCCGCAGCCGGCGGTGCTCGGCGCCGTCGGCGTAGTACAGGGCGCGCCGCCCGGCCGGGGAGAGGATCGCGTTCAGCGACGAGCTCTGCGGCAGCCGCTCGCTCCAGTGCCGGGGGTCCCGGGCGAAGACGCTCTCGGTGCGCATCACCTCCATCACCTCGGCGTGCCCGAGGACGAGCCAGCCGGGGACGCCCGGCTCCAGGTCCACGGGGGCCACGGGGCCCCACTTCTCCTGCAGCTTGCGCAGCTCCGCGGTCATGTCCTCGGCACCGGTCAGCTCCACCAGCGCCAGCCGTTCCCCGCTGCGCTGCGGCTCCAGGTCAGACATGGCACTCCACCCGTCGATATTCATGGACTCATCCATCGATTTGTGGGGCGACCTGCATAGACGCCCGATCGAGGGTTTCTATCACGACCCGGCTGGAACGCGTAACACGCCTGTGGTCCAGATCACCCGCGGGGCCCGATACGGTCTGACCACCTGTGTGCGCGAGGTCGCGCGGCCGCCGGCGGCCGGGCCGCGTGGGACGATTCCACGGTGAGCATGCACGGAGGCGGTGGGAGCATGGGCGGCGGCCGCACCCTGCGGTCGTTCACGCAGGACGAGTCCGTCACCCGGCAGCGCCTCGGCTGGCCCACCCTGCGCCGGATCGTCTCGTTCGCCCGGCCCTACCGGGGCCGGCTCACCCTGTTCGTGCTGATCCTGGCCCTGGAGGCCGCAGCGGGCGCGGCCACGCCGCTGCTGTTCCAGCGGCTCATCGACCACGGCATCACCGCCGGCGACACCCGCCTGGTGGTGCTGCTGGCGGGCGCCGCCGCCGTGCTCGCGATCGTGGCGGCGGGGCTGTCCGTGGCGGACCGGCTCGTGTCGTCCCAGGTCGGCGAGGGGCTCATCCTCGACCTGCGGGTCGCGGTGTTCGACCACGTCCAGCGCATGCCGCTCGCATTCTTCTCCCGCGCGCGCACGGGGGCGCTCGTGCAGCGCCTCAACGGCGACGTGCTCGGCGCGCAGCGCGCCTTCACCTCGACCCTGCAGACGGTCGTGTCCAACACGCTGACCATCGCGTTCACGCTCGGGGCGATGTTCACCATGTCCTGGGAGCTCACCCTGGGCGCCCTCGTGCTGGTCCCGCTGTTCGTCCTCCCGGCCCGCTGGTTCGGCCGCCGCCTGGCCGGGCTGACCCGCCGGGGCATGGAGGTCGACGCCGACCTGGGCCAGGTGATGAACGAGCGGTTCAACGTGGCCGGGGCGCACCTCGTGAAGGTGTTCGGCGACCCCGAAGCCGAGTCCGAGCGGTTCGCCGGCCCCGCCCGCGAGCGCCGCGACATCGGGGTGCGCACGGCGCTGTTCGGCACGTGGTTCCGGGTGGGCCTGGCCACCATCGCGTCGCTGGCCGTGGCGGGCGTCTACGGGTTCGGCGGCCTGCAGGCCATCGCGGGCGAGCTCACCGTCGGCACGGTCGTGGCCCTGGCCACGTACCTGACGCGCCTGTACGGGCCGCTGACGGCGATGGCGAACGTGCAGGTGGACGTGATGACGGCGCTGGTCTCGTTCGAGCGGGTGCTGGAGGTGCTGGACCTGGAGCCCTCGGTGGCCGAGCGGCCGGACGCCGTCGACCTGCGGGCCGCCGTGGCCGCCGAGGGCGCCTCGGTATCGCTGAGCGGCGTCACGTTCCGCTACCCGCGCGCCGAGGACGTGTCGCTCGCGTCCCTGGAGTCGGTGGCCGCGCAGCGCAAGGACCCGACCACGGACACGCTGCACGACGTGAGCTTCGAGGTGCCTGCCGGGTCCATGGTGGCGCTCGTCGGCCCGTCGGGGGCGGGCAAGACGACGGTCTCGCAGCTCGTCAGCCGCATGTACGACCCGACCGCCGGCGTGCTGCGGATCGCCGGGCAGGACCTGCGGGACGTGACGTTCGCTTCGCTGCGGGCCACCGTCGGCGTCGTCTCGCAGGACGCGCACCTCTTCCACGACACGGTCGCCGCGAACCTGCGGTTCGTCCGCGCGGAGGCGACCGACGCCGACCTGGAGCGGGTGCTGCGCCAGGCGCGCATCTGGGACCTGGTCGACCGGCTGCCGGAGGGTCTGGAGACCGTCGTGGGCGACCGCGGCTACCGGCTGTCGGGCGGCGAGCGGCAGCGCCTGGCGATCGCGCGGCTGCTGCTGCGGGCGCCCGACATCGTGGTGCTCGACGAGGCGACGGCGCACCTCGACTCCGAGTCCGAGGCGGCCGTGCAGACGGCCCTCGACCAGGCGCTGGCGGGGCGGACGTCGCTGGTCATCGCGCACCGCCTGTCCACGGTGCGCGCGGCGGACCGCATCGTGGTGCTCGACGACGGCCGCGTGGCCCAGTCCGGGACGCACGCCGAGCTCCTCGCCGCGGGCGGCCTGTACGCCGACCTGTACCGGACGCAGTTCGCCGAGGCCTCCTGACGGGTCCGTACGGGCCCGGGCTGGGAGGATGGAGGGCGTGGACTCCCACGACCACCAGCACCTGCCCGACGGCGGCCGCGGCCGCCTGACCGCCGCCTTCTCGATCACGGCGGCGGTGCTGGTCGCGCAGGTGATCGGCGCGCTGGTGACGGGCAGCCTGGCGCTGATCGTCGACACGGTGCACCTGCTCACGGACGCCGCGGGGCTCGCGATGGCGCTGTTCGCGGCTCGCCTGGCCCTGCGGCCGCCGTCGGCCCGCCGCACGTGGGGCTATCGCCGGGCCGAGGTGATCGCGGCGCTCGCCCAGGCGGGTGTGCTCCTGATCGTGGGCGTGTACGTGCTGGCGGAGGGCATCCTGCGGCTCGTCGCGCCGCCCGAGGTGCCCGGTCCCGAGCTGGTCCTCTTCGGTGTGGTCGGCCTGGCCGGGAACGTCGCCGCGATGGCGGTGCTGGCCGGACGCCGCACGGCGAACCTGAACCTGCGCGCCGCGTTCCTGGAGGTCGTCAACGACGCCCTGGGGTCGCTGGCGGTGGTGGTCGCGGCGCTGGTCATCACGTTCACGGGCTGGCAGCGGGCCGACGTCGTCGCGGGGCTGCTGATCGGCGCGCTGATCCTCCCGCGGGCGCTCCGGCTGCTGCGCGAGACCGTCTCGGTGCTCCTGGAGTCGTCCCCGCCCGGGCTGGACCTCGACGAGGTCCGTGCCCACCTGCTGGAGCTCGACCACGTGGAGGACGTGCACGACATGCACGCCTCCCTGATCGCCACGGGCCTGCCCGTGCTGAGCGCGCACGTGGTGGTGCGCACCGACTGCTTCACCGACGGGCACGCGGCCCGCATCCTGGACCAGCTCCAGGAGTGCGTGGCCGAGCACTTCGACATCGCGGTGGAGCACTCGACGTTCCAGGTCGAGCCGCACACGCACGTCGCGCACGAGCACGCGCAGCACGCCTGAGCGGCCGCTACCGGACGGTGGTCGGGTTACGGATCGCCGCCTCGATGCGCGCCAGGACCGCCCGGGACCGCTCCAGCTCGGCGCGGTAGCGCTCGGGCAGGTCGGCGGCGAGCCGGCGGCGCATCTCCACCGCCTCCCGCGCGAGCGAGAGGGCCGCGACGTTGTCGCCCGAGGCGCTCAGGGCGCTGGCGAGGTTGGAGACCGTGAGCGCCAGGTCGGGGCGGTGCTTGTCGGGGTTCTCCACGGCGAGCTGGCGGCGCATCGCCACCGCCTCCCGCATGGGCAGCAGGGCGGCGGTGGCCTGGTCCAGGTCGAGCAGCGTGGCGCCCAGGTTCGCGAGCGCCTCCGCGAGCCCGGTGCGGTACTTCTCCGGCTGGTCCCGGACCAGCCGCCGCAGCATGTCGACGGCCTCCTGCGTGGGCGGCAGCGCCTCCTCGAAGCGCCCGAGGTCCGCGTACCGCACGCCCAGGTTGGACAACGACTGCGCGAGGTACTTCAGCGAGCGGGCGTTCCGGCGCGCGAGCCCCCGGCGGATGCCGACCGCCTCCTCCTCGAGCAGCACGGCCTCGTCGAACCGGCCGCGCCGCGCGTACGTGACGCCGAGGTTGGACAGCGAGTGGGCGAGGTAGTGCAGGTACCGCTCGGGGTGCTCGCGGGCCAGGTCGCGCCGGATCTCCAGCGCCTCCCGCTCCAGCCGCAGCGCCTCGTCGGCGCGGCCCGTCGTGGAGTAGAGGGCGCCCAGCGCGGAGAGAGCGGCGGCGAGGTCCGCCCGGGTGCCGCGCGCGTTCTGGTCCGCCAGGCGGCGCTGGATCCGCAGCGCCTCGACCAGCACGGAGCCCGCCTCCTCGTACCGCCCGAGCGCCTCCAGGGTGGTGCCGAGCTGGCCGAGGGACCAGGCCAGCTCCCCGAGGTGCTCCGGCCGCTGCGCGGCCAGGCGCCGGCGGATCGCCACCGCCTCCGCGTTCGCGGGCAGGGCGTCCTCGGGGCGGCCGCTCTCGGTGAGGGCCTCGAAGTTGCCGAGCACCGCGGCCACCCGCGGCTCGTACTGCACGGGGTCGCCCTCGGCGAGCCGGCGGTAGAGGTCGAGCGCCGCGCGCTGCGCGGCCTCGATCTCCCCCACCCGGCCCAGCTCCGTGTAGGACACCCCCGCGTTCTGCAGCGCCTGCGCGTGCTCGGCGTCGGCCCAGGGCCCGTCGCCGGGCCGGAACTGGCCGCACAGGGCGATAACCTCCTCCTGCACGGCGAGGGCGTCGGCGTGCCGGCCGACCGCCCAGTAGCCCGTGCCGAGGTTGTTCAGGGCCGTGCACAGCGGGGGCCGGTACCGGTCCTCGTCCGCCCAGGCGAGGCCGCGCCACAGGCCCACGGCCTCCTGCAGCACGGGCACGGCGGAGTCGGGCTCGCCCTCCGCGATCAGCACGAGGCCGACGTCGCTCAGCGCCTCGGCCCGCGTGGCCTCGTCGCCCACCGCACGGGCGAGCTCGGCGACGCGGTGCGTGAGCCGGTCCAGGACGGGCACCGCGAGCGGGCCCGACGAGCGCGGCAGCCGGCGCGTGACCCGCATCAGCCCGGCCAGATCCTCCGGCCCGTCGTCCGGCAGGGCGGACGCCGCGGCCGCGATCAGCTCCCCGGCGACGTCGCGCTCCGCCACGGGCTCACCCGCGTCCTGCTCGGGGCCGGGGTCGGGGTCGGCCGGGCCCGGCCCCCTCTGACTCGGCCCGGCCGGCACCGGCCGGTCCAGCCCCATCGCCGTGGCGAAGGCGAGCACGCCGAACGCCTCGTCCGGCCCCAGGTCGCGCGTGCACGCCTCGATCAGCCCGTCCTGCTCCGCGAGCACCCGGGACACGAGCAGCTCGGCCAGGCGCGGCACGCCCAGCAGGTGGGCGCGGACCCAGGCGACGGCGTCCGCCGTCCGGTCGTCGGCGGGCCGCACGCCCGCGCGGCGCAGGGCGGCCCGCACACCGGCCTCGGAGGTGTCCCCCACCAGCGTCGTCGTGGCCAGGGCCGCCTCGGCCGACCCGCCGGGGCCCGGCACGAGCCCGGCCGCGGCGGCCGACGCCGCCCAGGACGCCCGCTCGTGGTCCAGCACTCGCTCCAGTGCCCGGGCCGGGTCCGCCGACGACCGGCCCCGCTCGCCGTCGCCGCCCAGGACCGCGGCGAGGGCCGCTGCCTGGAGGTCGAGCGCGCGGGGCCGGTCGTCCGGCGAGGGCTCGAACGGGACCTCGGGCACCGGCCGGCGCAGCACGCGCGCGAACCGCGCCGCCGCCGCGTCCAGGAGGACGCGGTCGTCGTCCGACCGGTCCACCTCCAGCCCGAGCGCGGGCTCGGGGGCCACCTCCGGCGTGCGGTCCAGGGCGGGCTCCAGCGCCATCTGGGTGACCGACGGCGTCTGCCCCGCCCACAGCGTGCTGGTCCACCGCTGACGGCGCCACCACTGGCCGCCGGTGCGCGCGGTGCACAGGACGCGCAGCCGCCCCCGGGTCCGCGTGGCCGCGACGGCGTCGAGCATGTCGGGCAGGCCGAGGCGGTGCCCGGCGTCGTCCACGACGAGCAGGACCCGCCGCACGGCGGCGACGTCGCGCACCGCGGCGACCTCCTCGCCGGGCGGCACGTGCACCACGGTCCAGCCGGTACGGCGCAGTCTGCGGCCGAGCTCGAGCACCAGGCGCGTCTTGCCGACGCCGCCCCGCCCGCAGAGCAGCCGCAGCGCGACGGGCTCGCGGGAGCGCACCCACGAGCGCAGGTCGGCGAGCTCGTGCCCGCGACCGGTAAAGGGCACGACCTCGCGCTCGGGAGCCAGCAGGGCCGCCGGCCCGACGTCACGTGGCCCGGGGCTCCGTGCGTCGTCGGGTCCCGGTCGGCTCATGGGCAGTCATCCAACAGCACGGCCGCGCTCCTGACCAGCGCGCGCTGTGATACCCGCCGCGCCAGTTCGATCAGCATCTTTGCAGGTCAGAGCATATTTCTGCGGCGAGCGCCCGCGGCAGTCACCGCATCCCGAAAACAGCAGGGGCTGAAAACAGCGACGGCCCGCCGCCCCCGAAGGGGCGACGG
>NZ_JBHVEG010000141.1:0-16135 GCF_042802395.1 Promicromonospora sp. NPDC057488 | reverse complement strand
CGTCCCGCTAGGCTGGCCCGCGATGAGTCAACGCGTCGTCGCCTGGGGGCAGGAGCTCCGCGAGATCCACCGGCGGCTGCGCGACGCCCTCGGCGTCGCGCGGGCCGCGGTCGAGGACGGCGCGTCCGGCCCGGCGGCGACCCGCGACCTCCAGCTCTACTGCGTCGGGTTCTGCGCCGCGCTGACCGGGCACCACCGCGCCGAGGACACCACGCTGTTCGACGTCGTGCTGGCCGCCCGGCCGGACCTGGCGCCCGTGGTCGCCGACCTCAAGCGGGACCACTCCATGCTGGACCACCTCCTGGGCGAGCTGGAGCGCGCCGCGCTGTCCGGCCATGACCGGGACGAGCTGCTGCGGCACCTGGACGGCATCGAGGCCGTCATGGAGACGCACTTCCGGTACGAGGAGAAGAAGCTCGTCACCGTGCTCGACGACGCCGAGCGCCCGGCGTCCGACCGGCAGGCGCTGCTCGGTCCGTTCGCCTGACGCCATCCTCCGCTGAATTGGGCATTCCGGATTTATTTCCGGAAGGCATGTCTTTATCCCGGCTGCCCGAGTTGTGCCAGGTAGGAGCGTAATTTCCTCGTATCACAGGCACGAACTGCACGATTTATCTCTTGTCATAGACTCTCGACGCGCTCCGATCAATATTCATGCAATTCAGGGGAATTGGGGTGCGCGTGCCATCTAGTTACGGGCCTTCCACGGCCATGTCGCCGACGACGTCGGGGGCAGGACAGAGCCAGGCGGGCGGCAGGGGGAGGGGCCACGTGGTCCACGGGCGGGACAGAGAACTGCGGGTCATCGGGCATTTCGCGACCGACCTGGACCCGACGGTCCTGGTCGTGCGCGGCCTGAGCGGCATCGGCAAGACGGCGACGGTCATCCGCGCGCTCAAGCAGGTCGGCGCGGGGTCGTCGGCGGTGCGCGTCGTCCGGCCGTGCTCGCCACGGCCGTCGGCGCACGACCTGGAGAACAGCAGGCGCATCGACCTGTCGGCCTGGTCCGTGCCCGACCACCTGGAGCACGACTCCGACTTCGACGCCGCGGGCTTCCTGCGCGCGGTCTCGGCCTGGGCGGACGACGCCGGCACCGGGCCGCGCGTGCTCTTCGTCGACGACGTGGGCGTGCTCACCACCGAGCGCGCACGCTGGCTGCAGCACCTGGCCGACGAGGCGTACGGGCAGGACTGGCGCGTGATCGCCGCCGTGCGGAGCATCTCCGCCGATCCGCTCTCGGACGACGTCGAGGTGCTGGAGCTGGGCCCGCTGGACCGCGGTTCCCTGCGCCGCGTGCTCGACATGGAGCTGAGCGTGCCGGTCGCGGCCGACGTCGTGGAGCAGCTGCGCTGGTGGAGCGCGGGCAACCCGAGGATCGCCCTGGAGCTCGCCGGCGCGCTGAGCTCGGGCGAGCTGCGCGGGGACGCCGCCTGGACCGGGCCCGAGGTCGTGGGCTCGGCCGCCCGGCGGGTCTACCGCGCGATGCTGGCGGGCCTCGACCCGGCCACCATGACCGCGCTCGCCACCGCGCCGCTGGGCGCCGCACCGTTCGGCGGGGCGGCCCTGGAGCGCCGGGACGCGCGGTCCGCCGTGCGCCACCCGCTGCTGGCGCTGCTGTGCCGAGAGGCGCGCGGCGCGGAGGGGCACGCCGACCTCCGCGACGCCCCGGTCGCCGAGCACGACGTGACCGGCGCGCACGCGGTGGAGCACATCCTCGACGGGCTGCACCTCGACGAGCTGCCGGCCCGCGCCTGGGCCGTCGTGGCCGCGGCTCCCGGGCCGCGCCTCGCGGCGCGCGCCGTCGGCGTCTCCCTGCTGACGGGGCGCACCTGGATGGACCACCGCGACGGACCCCTGGTGCCCGACGGCGTCGGGCCGGAGTGGACCGACCACCTCTGGTGGCGCGACGCGGCCGGGATCCCCGCCGACGTCCGCGCCGCGGGTGCGCGCGTGGCGCTGACCCTGCTGCGGCTGGAGGGCACCGGCGAGCTGCCGGACCCCGGCGCGCTCCGCGCGGACCTGCGGCTGCTGGGGCCGACGCCCGGCCAGGACTGGGTGGGCGTCGAGATCCAGGTGCGCGCCCTGCTGATGCTGGGCGACGTGGTGGGCGCCCGCAGCCTGCTCGCCGACCACTCGGGCGCGGCGGCCCGGAGCACGGTCGCGGAGATCGTGGCTCGGGACCTCGCCGCGGCCCGGGTCGCGGCCTTCGACGGCCGCGCCGTCGACGTCCGGACCCACCTGGCGCACGCGGCCGAGCTGCGGCCCTCGGTGGACGAGTGGCTGCCCGCGCGCGGGCTGCGCGCGGCGGCCGACGCCGTCGTGGACGGCACCGCCCCGGCCAGCACGATGCCCGCCCAGGCGGGGAGCTGGTCGGCGCGGGCACTGGGGGAGTACGCGGCCGACCTCGGCGCGGCCCACCTCGTGGTCGGGCAGGCGGAGGGCGCGGTCGCGCTGCTGACCATCGCCCTGGAGCACTGCGCCTGGCCCTACCGCGGCCGCGTGCAGGTGCGCTGCGACCTGGTCGAGGCCGTCATGGCGTCCACGCCGCCCGGCCGGGTGGGGCCGCGCGTCGAGCGGCTCCTCGAGGCGCCGGTGGCCCCCGAGGAGCGGTCGGCGGTCGACGTCGCCGCGGCCTGGTCCCGCCTGAGCGCCCTGCTGGCCGACGACGGCACGCCGTCGCCCGCCTTCGAGGCGGCGCTGCACGCGGCGCCGGTGCCCATGTCTCCCTGGCAGCGCGTGCGCATGCTGGTGGCCTACGGCCGGTACGCCGTGACGCGCGGGGGCCGCGCGACGGGCACCGCGATGCTCGACGAGGCCCGGACCCTGGTCCGGCTCGCGGGGATGGCGGGCTGGCTGCGCGGGATCGACGTGTTCCTCGCCGAGACGGACGCGAGCGGCGGTGCCGGCCCCGAGTGGGAGGTGCTGGGCAGGCACGAGCGCGAGATGGTCCGGCTCGCGGTGCACGGCGCGACCAACTCCCAGATCGCCCAGGCCACGTTCGTGTCCGAGCGGACCGTCGTGAACCGGCTGCGGCAGGCCTACACGACCCTCGGCATCCGGGACCGGCGCGACCTGGTCCGGCTCGCGGAGACCCGGCCGCCGGCCTGGCTCGCCGGCGGGTAGCTCCCCGAGCGCAGATTTTTCACCCGCTCGCTCGGCCGTTTTTCACCCGGCATTCCGGACTTCTTTCGCTTCTCTCCGGCATTGTGCGTACGCCTGCTTTTGGCGCGCCTCGAATCGTCTCGAACGCAGTCGCGGTTGCGTTGGATTGCGTCAGCGCACGATTACCGCTCTGCCTGGCAGGCGGCTGAGAACCACTGTTCCCTGAGGGCCGGGAGCCGGTCCGCCTCATGCGACCGCCCCGAAGATCCGGACGTGATCACGTACCGATCCGGACGCTTTTTCTTAAGCGCGAATGTGGAGGAGTGAGTTCCGTTGAACCCAACGCAAGTACCGTCACGCCGTCGAAGGGGTGGCCTCGTACTGCGCCGATCTCTGGTGACGGTCGCGGCTTCGGCCCTTGTGGTTACCGCCACGGGTCTGCCGGCAGTCGCCGCCGTTGACAACTACCCGGACGAGCCGTCGGAGGCCGCTGCGAGCGTCCTCGACTCGACGCTCTTCCAGAAGGCGCTGGCAGCAGCCGCCTATTCCGAGGCCGGCTCGGTCTCGAACGCAGGCCCGAACGAGGGCAACCTGAACGTCGAGCTCCTCGGTTCGGAGCTCGTTCACCTCGGTGACGTCGAGGTCCGCCTCGACGAGATCCTGGACTTCGGTCAGCTCGGTGCGCTCGCCAGCCGCAGCGAGGCCTCGGGTCCGCTCGACGCCCACGCGATCTCCGGCCTGGCCGGCGCCGACGGCGGCGTGACCCTGGACGGCGAGACCGATGACTTCGGCAAGGCGACCGTGGACGTCCTGTCCGTCGCGCGCCTGCTGGGCGTCGACGGCCTCACCGACCAGATCGTCGACCAGCTCCTGCTCGAGGCAGGCGCCGGTGCGGCCGAGGTCAAGGCCGAGGACGGCGTCATCCTGGACCAGGACGGCGTGGGTGGCCCCGGCCAGTACCGCGTGGCCGACCTGGACCTGACGCTGCACTCCCCGGTCATCGAGGACGCTGCCTCGTCGATCTACGACATCGGCGGCACCATCGACACCACCGTCGAGGACCTCGTCAACGAGAACCTGGACGAGAGCGCCCTGACCGGCCTCTTCGACGCGATCCCGGGCGTTCCGACGCCGTCGATCACCGTCGACAGCAACATGCAGAAGAACCTGTTCCAGTCCGTCGTGGGCGAGCCGATCACCTCGAAGAACCAGCTCATCACGATCGACCTGTCGACCGGCCAGCTCGAGGTTCACCTCGACAAGCTCGTCGACGGCCCGAACGAGGGTGGCATCAACGCGCTCGACCCGAACACCGAGCTCATCGACGACACGACCTACCCGCTGATCGCGGAGACCGTGCACGAGCTGATGGAGGAAGTCACCAACATCCTCATCGGTGCGATCGAGGACTCGCTGAACTCGGTGACGATCAACATCGCCTTCACCGACGAGAGCCCGCTGGGCAACCTCGATGTCTCGTGGTCGCTGCCGCTGGCCGACGCCGTGAACGGCAACTTCCCCGAGGCCGTGAACAACAGCACGGGCACGATGGCCCCGGTCGCCGAGCTGCTGGTCGGCACCATCAACACGGTGGGCCCGGCCCTGGCGCCGATCCTGGCCCCGGTCTACGACCTGCTGATCAGCGACGAGGGTGACAACATCTTCGACCTGCTGATCAACGACCTCAAGACGGACGCCATCACGAAGCCGATCCGCGAGCTGCTCTCGCCGGTCTTCGACGTCCTGTCGCAGGTGCTGTCGATCACGATCAACCGCCAGGTCACGACCGAGGGCGTTGCCCCGACGTCGACCAAGGCCGCTCCTGCCGAGACCTCCTTCGAGCTGTCGGCGCTGAGCATCGCCCTGCTGCCGGCCAACGAGGTCGCGCGCATCAACCTGGGCAACGCCGCCGTGCGCATCGGTGGCGACGACGGTGGTTCGGGCGAGATCGACCCGACCCTGTCCGTGAACCCCGTCTCCGTCGCTCCGGGTCAGTCGACCGTCGCGACCGGCGAGGGCTACACGCCGGACTCGACCGCCACGGTCCAGCTCACCGACCCCGAGGGCAACCCCGTGGGTGACGCGATCCCGGTCGACACCGACTCCGAGGGCGGCTTCAGCACCCCGGTGCCGGTTCCGGCCGACGCCGAGCTCGGTGACTACACGGTCGTCGGCACCGACGACACCACCGGTGAGGCCGCCGAGGCCCCGCTGGCAGTCGTCGCCGGTTCCGACATCTGCGCCATGGACCCGACCCTGACGGTCGAGCCCAACGCCGCCTACCCGGGCGACACCGTCTCCGTCGTGGGCCAGGGCTTCCCGGCCGGCGTGCCGGTCACGGTCCAGCTGCGTGACGCCGAGGGCAACCCGGTCGGCGACCCGATCACGGTCACCCCGGACGAGGCCTGCGGCTTCATCACCGACCTCACGGTTCCCGAGGACGCCGAGCCCGGCGACCACGTCGTGGGCGCGGAGCCGGAGGACGGCAGCGAGGGTGCCGAGGCACCCCTGGAGATCCTCGACCCGGGCACCAACAACCCGGGCGAGTGCACGGACCCGGCCATCACGGCCGACCCGACCATGGTCCGCGCGGGCGAAGAGGTGACCATCACCGGTACCGGCTTCCCGGCCGGCGCCAACGTCACCGTGCAGCTCCAGACCACCGACGGTGAGAAGATCGGCGAGCCGGTCACCGTGAAGGTGGACGAGGACTGCGGCTTCACCACCCCGATCACCGTCCCCGAGGACACCCCGCCGGGCGTCATCATCGTGGACGCACAGCCGGACGACGGCAGCGAGGGCGCGCAGACGCCGATCGCCGTCGTCGAGACGGTCGGTGGCGACGGGCGCGACCTGACGGCGCGCTTCGAGAACCCGACCGCCCAGCAGGGTGACGAGCAGACCTTCTACGCCTCGGGCTTCGAGCCCGGTGAGGTCGTCGTGGGCCTGATCAACTCGGAGAGCTTCGCGCTGCAGGCCCAGGAGGCCGACGCCGAGGGCAACGTCCAGTGGACGTTCACCGTCGACGAGCGGCTCGACCTCGGTGAGCACCAGGGCATCGCGGTCAGCACCGAGCAGGGCGACTCCGCGTCGGCCACGTTCGAGGTCGTCGCAGGCGCTGGTGGCAACAACGACGGCGGTCTCGCCTCCACGGGTGCGAACGTCGGCATCCTGATCGGCGCGACGGTGCTGCTGCTCGGCGCCGGTGCGGTCATGATCAAGCGTCGCCGCGAGATCAGCCAGGCCTTCGCCACCGCGATGGGCCGCATGTCCGACGACTCGCGTTCCGCCTGACGGACCGAGTCTCTGACGAAGCAGTAGACGGACGCAGCGGTCAGGCGTCCGAAGCAGACCGGCCCGGTGCGACCTCGTCGCACCGGGCCGGTCCTGTCAGGAAAGGGTCCGCAGGGGGCCGAGAGCTGAGCGAAGGAGATGGAACCGTGCGCGAGGTGTCGTCGAAACGGAGGCTGATCCCGGCGATCGTCGCGGCGTCCGCCATCGTCTCGCTCGTCGTGGCCGCGATCATGGTGGTGGAGCAGGCCCTGCCCGCCGCGCCGAGCCCGCGCCACGAGGACTCGCGGGTGCAGGGCAGCGCGCACGTGAAGTGCGCCGAGAACGAGCCGCTCGCGCAGGAGCTGCTCAGCGGCTCCGTGTGGACCATGTGCTGGCGCGTCGACGCGAGCCGCGGCCTGGTGCTCGAGGACGTGCACTTCACGCCCGCCGGCGACGAGCCGGTGCTGGTGCTCGCGGAGCTGTCCATCGGGCAGCTCGAGGTGCCGTACGACACCGGCCTGCGCAACACCGAGGACATCACCACCCAGGGCTTCGGCGGCAGCCACATCATGACCCTGACCGAGCCGGAGTGCCTCGGGGAGCGGCTCGAGACCTACGTGCCGAAGATCGGCGACGGCTCGATGGGCGGCGGCGGCCAGGACCGTGCCGTGCTCTGCCGGGAGGTGGTCGACGGCGGCATCGCCTACCGCAGCGGCGACACCACGCGAACCGAGGTGGCCCGGAGCACGGACCTGCGGCTCTCCACGATCTCGAAGGTCGGCTGGTACGAGTACGTCAGCCAGTACACCTTCGGCGGCGACGGCAGCATCCGGTCCGACCTGGGCGCGACCGGCGACCTGTCGCCCGAGGACTACGGGGACGACCCGGCCCACGGCTGGCCGGTCGGCCCCGGCGACACCGACTACGCCACCAGCCACTCGCACAACGCGGTCTGGCGGGTGCACTGGGCCCTCGGCGGCCAGGGCGGCCAGGTGGTCGAGCAGTACGACGCCGCGCCCACCGGCGAGGTGGGCCCGCGCGCGCCGCTGGTCGAGGGCGGCCTGACGCGAATCCCGCGCGAGGGCACCGCCAAGGCTGCGGACCGGCGCTGGTGGCGCGTGGTGAACCCCGCCGTGCTCAACACGGACCAGCACCCGATCTCGTACCAGATCGAGCTGGGGGCGACGACGCCCTTCCAGCTCACGCAGGACCACCAGCACACGGGCGGCGCCGACGGCGGCGGCGACAGCGACGACGGCTACGCGCTGGCGTTCACCGAGGCCGACGACTGCCAGCTCTACGCCACGGCCAACAAGGACGGCTCCTGCGGCGCGGGCGTGCTCGACTTCGCCCAGGACGAGGCGGAGCTGTCCGACGTCGTCACGTGGGTCGCCGTCGGCTTCCACCACGTGGCGCGCGACGAGGACCAGAGCCCCATGGAGATGCACTGGCAGGGCTTCACGCTCACGCCGCGGGACCTCACCGCGCAGCGCGTCGACCCGCCGTCGGCCCGCGAGGACGTCAACGGGAAGCCGGCCGACACCCACTGAGCCGGGTCGGAATCGGGGTCCTGGTCCGGGTCCGGGCCCTCAGGCCTTCCGCGCCTCGACGAGCGTGCGGCGGCTGTGGCAGACGAAGGACCCGTGCTCCGCGATGTGGTCGTACAGCGCGCGCAGCCGGTCGCGGTACTTTTCCACAGAGAAGTCGGGCACCGTCCACAGGACCTTGCGCAGGAAGTGCACCACCGCGGCCAGGTCGAGGAACTCCACCCGGGTCCGCGCGTCCCGCAGGTCCACCACGTCCAGCCCTGCGTCGGTCACCCGGGCGCGCAGCCGGTCCACGTACGCGTCGTCGTCGTTTGCCTGCGGACCCATGAGGAACTCGTAGAGCTCACGGTTGGAGCCCGCGCCCACCTCCTGGACCAGCAGCGTGCCGCCGGGCGTCAGCACCCGCACCGCCTCGGCGTACGGGAACGAGACGGGGTGGCGGCTCACGAGGAGGTCGAACGCGCCGTCGTCGTAGGGGAGCGGTGCGGCGCCGTCGTCGACCAGGGTGACCACGCCGCCGAACGGCGCCAGCGCGGCGGAGGCCAACCGGTGGTTCGGCGCCCAGCCCTCGACGGCGCGGACGACGCCGGGCACGCGGGCCGCTCGGGAGAGGGCCTCGGCGAAGACCTCGCCGCCGCCCGTGTCGACGTCGAGCGCCGCGTCGGCGCGGCCCAGGTGCTCGCCGCACAGCCGCACGTAGCCCCACCCGGGGCGCTCCTCGGTGGCCCGGCCGGCGAACCACGAGAAGTCCCAGCCGTCGGTGGGGACGGCGGCTCCCTCGGCGACCTGCTCCTCGAACGTCATGCCGGCGAACGTAGCCCGGGGGATCCCCCGTCCACCAGCGGAAATCCCCCGACCGGGGGAGGGGCGACCCGGGCCGCGGACGGGAGCGTGGAGGCATACCGCACCACCGACCGGAGGGAACCGTCATGTCACGCCTCACGCGCGCCACGCTCCTCGGCGCCACCATCGCCAGCGGCGCCGCAGCGCTGCTCGGCATCGCCTGGATGTCCGGGCTCCTGCCCACCCTGTACGACGGCGCGGACACCGCGCTCCTGGCCCGCTTCGTCCGACCCGACGTCGTGACGACCGTGCACACCGTCGCCGCCCTGGCCGGGGTGGCGACCGGGATCGCGGCCCTCGCCGGCGCCCTCGGCGCGCGGGGACGGGTCTGGGCCGCCGCGCTGCAGCTGCTCGTGTTCGGCCTGGTGCTGCAGAGCGCGGGCACGCTGTCCACCGTGGGCTACCTGGTCGCGATGGCGATGCCCGCAGCCGTCGTGGTCCTGCTCGTCCAGGTCGTGCGCCGGTACCGGGTGGCGCGCTGGACCGTCGGGGTGCCGCTCCTGGCCGCGCTCGCCGTGGGCGGGTTCCTCGCGCGCGACGCGCTCGCGGGCATCGCGGCCCTGCTGGGCGCGGGCCTCGCCGCCCAGCAGACCGTGCTGGTCGCGGCCCTGCTGTTCATCGCCGTGGGGTGCCTCTGGGCCGTCGTCGGCGTCCAGGCGCTGGCCGGCACCTCCGCGATGGGGCGGGCGACCGCCTGGGTCGTGCGGCACCGGCGGGCCATCACGATCGTGGCCGCCACCGGCCCGCTCCCGTACGCCCTGGTCCGGCTGAGCTGGCTCACCCCGTGGCCCCAGTTCGGCGAGGGCCTGGACCTGTCCACGCGGATCTGGGGCCTGACGCTCTCCAGCGGAGCCTGGCTCGGCGTCTTCCTCACCCTCGGCCTGATCCGGCCGTGGGGCGAGGTGTTCCCGCGGTGGATGCCGGGCCTGGCGGGACGCCGGGTGCCGATCGCCGCGGCAGCCGTGCCCGGCGGCCTGATCGCGGCCACCGTGACGTTCACGGCCGTCCCCATGCTGATCATGTTCGGCGAGCAGTCCCTGGCCCAGGGTGTGTGGGGCGCGATCATCTTCCCCTGCTGGTACTGGGGTCCGGCCCTGGCGCTCGCGGTCTGGGGCTACGTGGCGCACCGTGTCGAGGCCGAGCGGGCCGAGACCGACCGGGCCGGGGCCGGCCCGACGGCGGGGCTCGAACCCGGCGCGGCGGGCCTGGACCGCGTCGCCGCCGTATGACCTGGCGGGCGGCCCCGGCGACCGGAGAGGATGACGGCATGCAGGCGACGACGCGGCACCTCGCGCGGTACCTCGCCCGGCGGTTCGCCTGGCACATGCTCGGCGCGGCGATCGGGCTGGCCCTCGTGCTGCTCGTGTACAGCCTGCTGTTCTCCGCGGTCACGGAGCCGCCCGCGTGGGTGGTCGTCGTCGTGGCGGTCGCCGCCGCCGTCGGGCTCGGCCTGGTCCCGGGCGCCCGCGAGCTGGAGGTCACGGCCGCCCGCGCCCTGCTCGACGTCGACGCCGAGCTCGTGGTCCCGGCCCGGCCGCGGCTCGCCCACCGGGTCCGGACCGCGGGCTGGGTGGTGCTGCACCTGGTGACCGGGATGCTCGTCGCCGTCTGCCTGTTCGCCGTGCTCCCCGGCGCGGTGCTGATCGCCGTCGAGACGGTGGCCGGGCGCTCGTTCGGGTCCGGGTTCCCGCTGCCGAACAGTGTGGTCGAGGCGGTGCTGCGGCTCGCGGCGTGCGCCGTCGTCGGGCTGCTGGCGGTGACGGCCACCTGGCCGCTCGGCGTGGCGGCGTCCGCCCTCGCCGGGCGCGTGCTCGGGCCCACGTCGCACGACCGGCTGGAGACCGCGCTCGCCCGCGCCCGGCGCGAGGCCGAGCACACGCGCCTGGCCCGCGAGCTGCACGACGGCATCGGCCACGCCCTGACCGTGGTCAG
Source organism: Promicromonospora sp. NPDC057488 (assembly GCF_042802395.1). Classification (NCBI taxonomy): domain Bacteria; kingdom Bacillati; phylum Actinomycetota; class Actinomycetes; order Micrococcales; family Promicromonosporaceae; genus Promicromonospora; species Promicromonospora sp. NPDC057488. The sequence continues at coordinate 5,438 of NZ_JBHVEG010000141.1, read as the reverse complement.
CGTGCAGGCGGCGGCCGGACGGCGCGTCGTGGCGGCGAACCCGGAGGCGGCCGCGAACGCGCTCGCGGCCATCGAGGACACGGCCCGCTCGGCGCTCGCCGAGCTCGACCAGCTCCTGGCCGTCCTGCGGGACGACGCCGCCGACGCCGCCCCCGCCGCGCTCGCCCCGGCCCTGGACGACGTCGTCACGGCGCACCGCCGGGCGGGCCTCGACCTGAGCGCGCGGATCGACCTGCCGGCCGGGCTGCCCGCCCTGCTGAGCGGCACGGTGCAGCGCATCGTCACCGAGGCCCTGACCAACGCGCACCGGCACGGCGCGCCCGGCCCCGTGCGGCTCACCGTGGGCCTCGCCGGGCCCGCGGACGACCGGGTGGTGATCGAGGTGGTCAACCCGGTCCGGGGCGGTACCCGGACCGGCCGGCGCTCGTCCGGTGGCCGCGGCCTGGCCGGGATCCGCGAGCGGGTCGCCCTGTTCGGCGGCACCGCCGAGGCGGGGCCCGACGGCGACCGCTGGATACTGCGTGCGACCTTGCCCTGGACACCCGCACCGGCCGACCGGAAGGAGCTCGATGCCTGACGTCCCCGTGCGGGTGCTCCTCGCCGACGACGAGCCGCTCGTCCGCAGCGGCCTGCGCCTCATCCTGGACGCCGAGCCGGACCTGGAGGTCGTGGGCGAGGCCGGCGACGGCGCGCGTGCGGTCGAGCTCGCCCGGAGCCTGCGGCCTGACGTCGTCTGCATGGACGTGCGGATGCCGGGCGTGGACGGCCTGCGTGCGACCGAGCTGGTGCTGCGGCTGCCGCAACCGCCCCGCGTGCTCGTGGTGACCACGTTCGAGCACGACGGCTACGTGCTCGACGCGCTCACCGCCGGGGCCTCGGGGTTCCTGCTCAAGCGCGCCGGGGCCGACGAGATGGTGCAGGCCGTGCGCACCGTCGCCGTCGGGCAGAGCCTGCTGTACCCGCAGGCGCTGCGGGACCTGGTGCGCACGCGGCCGCGTGCGGCGGCCGGGGCGCCAGCCCTGACGCCGCGCGAGCGCGAGGTGCTGGGCCTGGTGGCGCAGGGCATGACCAACGCCGAGATCGCGACGGCGCTCGTGGTCGGCGTCGAGACGGTGCGCACGCACGTGGCGTCCGTGCTGGCCAAGCTGCAGGCGCGCGACCGCACGCAGGCCGTGGTGCTGGGCTACCGGGCGGGACTGGTGGAGCTGTAGCCCGCGGTCCGGCGTCGGACCGGTTCAGTCCCGGGGCAGGACCATCTCGATCTCGTCCGGGAACGGCGCGTAGTCCGAGGTCTTGCGGCGGCCCGTGCGGTTCCAGCCGAGGTGCTCGTAGAAGCCGATCGCCTGGTCGTTGTCGGCGAGGCACCACAGCCGGGGGTCGGCCATCTCGGCGACCGCCACGTCCATGGCGGCGCGGGCCAGGCCGCTGCCCCAGTGCGCGGGGTGCACCGCGAGGTGCCGCAGCAGCCGCTCGTCGTGGGCCACGAAGCAGGCCAGCCGGGGGCGGTCGGCGTCGTCGTCGAGGACGAGGATGCGGACCCCCGGCTCGACGAGCGCGGACTGCCACTTGGCCAGCACCTCGTCGGACGGGAACGGGTACATGCCCGGCGGGAAGATGTGGCCCAGCGCCGCGATCCCAGCGGCGCGCTCCACGTCCAGGAGCGCCTGCGCATCCTCGGGCGTGGCCTGCCGGAATCGGTTCTCGACCATTGCCTCAGGGTACGGCCCTACTTCACCCAGGGCACCACCGCTGAGATTTGCGTCCCGGACCTGCACGGGAGCGGGCGAAAATTGCTGTGCAACATTTTCCCGAAGTGCTGTGACCTCGGCGCGGTTCGCGCGTCTAGGGTGCATGACGGATACAGCATTCAGCGCGGTGATGTCCCGCCTCTCGGCGCTCGACACGCTCTCGCTGCGGGTGAGTCAGGACTGGCTGGCGTTCGGCCTCGACAGGGTGGACGTGCTGGTCATCGAGATACTGACGGTCAGCGAGGTCACGGCGCTCCCGCTCGTGAACCAGCACCGGCTGTCACCGATCGAGGCGGACCCCGGGCGGGAGCTGGGGCTGACCCGGGTCTGGACCGGTTGGCTCGGGGACGCCTCGGACGTGGTGCCGGTCGCGATGCGGCTCACGCTCGCGACGGGGGAGGTCGAGTGAGTGCCCGGCCGGGTGCCGGCCGGTCGCCCACCACGACGCGTCCCCCGGGCGCCGCGCGGGTCAGTGCGGCAGGTGCGCCTCGATCTCCTCGATGATCGCCGGGTCGTCCGGCAGCATCCTCGGCGCGTACCGGCGCACGTCGCCCCCGGGCAGCACCAGGAACTTCTCGAAGTTCCAGCGGATCTTGCCCGAGTGCCCCGTGGCGTCCTCCGTCTTCTTGAGCTCGACGTAGAGCGGGTGCGCGTGGCGCCCGTTCAGCCGGACCTTGTCGAGCACGGGGAACGTGACGCCGTACGTCATGGAGCAGAACTCGGCGATCTTCTCGTTCGAGCTCAGCTCCTGCAGGAACTGGTTGCTGGGGAAGCCCAGCACCGTGAATCCCCGGTCCTGGTACTTCTTCTGCAGCTCCTCGAGGGTCTCGTACTGCGGGGCCAGGCCGCACCGCGAGGCCACGTTCACCACGAGGACCACGTCCTCCTTGTGGTCGGCCAGCGAGATCTCGGTGCCGTCCATCGTGTGGAAAGGAATGTCGTAGAGGGTCACCCGGTCATCTTCCACCCGTTGTCCGGGTCAACGGAACCCTTCTGGGGCCGGTGGCATCACGCACCGGCATCCGCGCCCAGGGTCTCGATCCAGCGCTGCTCCTCCGGTGACCACCTGGCATGGCGGTCGGCTTCCGTGGTCACGGGATCGATGAAACGTGCGATCGCCTCAAGCACCTCCGCCAGGTTCTCCGGAAGATCGGTCCTGTCGACACGGCGGAGCCATCGGCTCCACCGCGCCTGGCCCAGGTCTGCCAGCTCGCCCACGGCTTCCGTCATCGGCACCATCTCCACCTCGCGGTACTGGGCGACCTCGTGCACGGACGACCGGAGCGTGCCACGGTCAATCTGGTGCTGGCGGGTGACCAGGTGGATGTCGGCGAAGTCGCGCCAGCGTGTGTTCGCCTCGCCCCGCTCGACTGCTGTCACGATCTTCTCGGCGAGCACCATGGTGAGCGGGTAGCCGAGTACCAGTACCGGGCCAAGGTCCGCGTCGATCAGCCGCGGTACCCGCACGATGTTCGGGGCAGGCCAGATCGGGTCGCCGAAGCTCACGTCGATCCCGACCCGTACACGAGCAGGACCGAGTGCACCGGAGATCCTCAGCCGCACGCCGCTGTACTCGTCGTCGTCGCGGATCTCGGTAGCGCTGATCGATCCGGCGTCGAACTCGACGCCGTCCGGGAGCTCCAGCTCACAGATCACCTGGATCCGGGCTGTCACACTGGCCACGTCATTGGCCAGCCTGGTCGCGCTCAGGTCGAGGTCCTTGGTCGGGCGGCGCAGGGCGTACGCCGCGAGCAGCGCACCGCCCTTGAGAACGAAGTCGTCCCGGAACGGGGACACTGCGACTCGTGCGAGCAGGCATTCCAGGGCGTAGAGCGTCTGCAGCTCCTGGACGTCGGTGCCTCGGTCGCGAGCGAGCGCCCGCAGGGCGAGTGTCGCGTCGGCCGCGGGTGTGCCTCGCTGGACGGCCCGGCTCACAGCAGCACCTCGAGGACCCGGCGGATCTCCGGCTGCGCTGTGGGGAAGTTCCCGGCCATGGTCAGGAGGCTGCCGGGACGGCTCGTCCGGCGCCCGAGCCATGTCTTCAGCGCGGCGACCGCGAGGTCCTCGCCATGCGTGTGACGCAGGCGGAACAGGTCGATGATCGTGCGCTCGGCGCTGTACAGGCCGATCGACTGCCCACCAGGCAGCGGGTAGGAGTCCCGGCCGATGTCGAACGTGCTCTTGGCGAAGAAGTGCCAGGTGATGGGAGCGAACTCGGTCTTCAGCGCCCGGGCGGGCCGGGGGAGCGCCAGATGGCTCGTCCGAGGAATCTCGTCGGTCAGGTCGTGGAGCGCGGCCGCACTCATCAGGCAGATCGTGACGTCGGGACGGCGGGTGGCGAGCGCCAGCCAGGCCGCGACGGTGTCGTCCACGGATCCGGTCGGGACGTAGGCGCCCGGGGCGATCTTCTCGTACTCGCCCGCCGCGGCCAGGCGTTCGACAGCCCGGCGAGTGGGGGCGTCGTCGTCGGCGGTGGATCCTGGTCTGATCAGGAACGGTGTCGTGGGCGTCATCGTGCCTCCGTACAAAAATGTCGACAGGTGTAATGTACCTGTCGACATTTCTGTACGTCGAGACATTCGCCGGCCCGGCGGGCCCAAGCACCTCCACAAGGCTAGGCAACTATTGGTGATGGGCAACCTGGCACCTTCGACTGCGATACACGGCGCTCGTGTCGGGTTAGGTTGACGACGTGACCCGTACGTCCGGACCCGCCAAGCACCGGCCCCCGCTGCCCGTGCGGGACGGGCTCAACCCCACCCGGATCGTGCTGCCGCACGACCCCGCCGTCGTCGTGCGGTTCCCGTACGCGCTCGACTACCTCCTGGACCGGTTCCGCGACGACGCCGAACGGCTCCTCGAGAAGGTCGCCCTGGGGGAGGTGGTCACCGGCCGCGGCGAGCCGCTCACCCCGACGACGCCGTACGAGCCGCGCGGGTTCCTCTACCTGTACCGCGACCCGCCGGCCCACGAGGACCCGATCCCGTTCGAGCCCGAGGTGCTGCACCGCGACGAGAACCTGCTCGTCGTGGACAAACCGCACTTTCTCGCCACGATGCCGCGCGGGCGGTGGGTGCGCGAGACCGCGCTGGTCCGCCTCCGGGTGGCCCTCGACCTGCCCGAGCTCTCCCCGGCCCACCGCCTCGACCGCGGCACCGCCGGTGTGCTCGTCCTCACGGTGCGGCCCGAGGTGCGCGGCGCGTACCAGGAGGCGTTCGCCCGGCGCGTGGTGCGCAAGGTCTACGAGGCCGTGGCCCCGCTCCCGGAACCGGGCGCGACCGTGGCCCTGGGCGAGCCCGTCACGCTCCGCAGCCGCATCGTGAAGCGCCGCGGCGTGACCCGCGCCGAGGAGGTGCCCGGCGAGCCCAACGCGGAGTCCCTGATCACGCTCACCGCCGTCGACGAGGCCCGTGGCCTGGGCCTCTACCGTCTGGAGCCGCACACCGGCAAGACCCACCAGCTGCGGCTGCACATGGCTTCGCTCGGGCTGCCGATCCTGCACGACCCGTTCTGGCCCGAGCTGCGCACCGAGCCCGACGACTTCGACCGGCCCCTGCAGCTCCTGTCCCGCTCCCTGGAGCTCACGGACCCGTTGTCCGGGCTGCCGCGCCGCTTCGAGTCCCGCCGGTCGCTCAGCGAATGGGCCCCCCGGACACCCCCGGACGTGTCAGACGCTCAGGTCCCCGGCTG
>NZ_JBHVEG010000140.1:0-16158 GCF_042802395.1 Promicromonospora sp. NPDC057488 | reverse complement strand
GCGCATGAGCGCTCATGCGCCGACGGACCCTACGTTCGATCAACCGGACGCGCGCCGCCGGGCGCGCCCAAGGCGCGGGTCAGAACGTCCGGTGGGTCCAGCGGCCCGCCAGCAGCGTGCCCGCTACCGGAATCGAGCGCAGGGCCTCCGCGCCTGCGTCAGCCCCGTCCGCGCCCTCGCCGCCCGCACCCGCACCCCCGCCCCCGGCACCAGCACCAGCACCGTCAGCCCCCAGCACCAGCGGGTCCGCGTCCAGGACCACCAGGTCGGCCGGCGCCCCCGCCGTCGGGACCAGCCCGCGCCCGTCCGTCGACGCCGCCAGGGCCGTGCGCAGGCCGATCCGCTGCTCCGGGTGCCAGGGCGCGCGCCCGTCGCGGGACCGGCTGATCGCCGCAGCGATCGCGAACCAGGGGTCGAGGGGCGCGACCGGTGCGTCCGAGCCCAGGGCGAGCACCGCGCCGGCGTCGTCCAGGGCGCCGAACGCGAAGGCGTGGTCCGTGCGACCGGCCCAGTGCCGGTCGGCGACGTCGCGGTCGTCCATCGCGTGCTCGGGCTGGACGGACGCCACCACGCCGAGCTGCGCGAACCGCGCGAGGTCGGCGGGGTCGAGGAGCTGCGCGTGCTCGACCGAGCCGCGCGCGCCGGTCGCGGCGAACGCGTCGAGCGCGAGCGTGTTGGCGTGGTCGCCGATCGCGTGGATCGCGCACCGCAGCCCGCCGGCGTGCGCGCGGGCCATGAGCGGGACCAGCTCGGCCGGGGGCACGGACAGGATCCCGTGCGCCTCGGGCCCGGTCAGGCCGGGGTACGGGTCGTGGCAGTAGGCGGTACGCGTGTTGAGCGAGCCGTCCGTGACCACCTTGAACGGCCCCTGCTCCAGCAGGCCGCCGGTGCCCGGCAGGACGGCGCCGCTGCGCAGCCCCTCCGCCAGCACGTCGTTCAGCCAGGGGGTCCAGACGCCCGCGCGCACCCGCAGCGCGGCGAAGCCCGCGGCGAACCGGCGGCGCCAGGCCGTGAGGTTGTCGGTGATCTCCAGGTCGACCACGCCCACCACGCCACGCGCCGCGGCGGCCGCGGCGGCGTCGGCCACCCAGGCGTCGGCCAGGTGGTCGGGAGCCCGGTCGACGACGGCGGCCAGCGGCAGCCACTCGGCCTCGCGCAGCACGCCCGTGGGGTGCTCCGCCACGCCCGCGAACCGCAGGCCGGCGGTGTTCAGCCAGGCGCAGTGCAGGTCGCCCGAGACGAGCACCACCGGCACCTCGCCCGCCACGGCGTCGAGCAGGTCCGCCGTCGGGACGTCCGGCCACAGGGCGTCCCGGAACCCGTAACCGACCAGCGCGGTCCCGGGCTCGGGCAGCCCCTCGGCGAGCCGGTCGCGCACGAGGGCGACCGCCTCGGCCGCCGAGCGCGCGCCCGACAGGTCGAGCCGGCGCCGCACCAGCGCCCACTGCGTGAGGTGCACGTGCGCGTCCCAGAGCCCGGGCATGAGGGTGCGCCCGCCGAGATCGACCCGCTCGGCGCCGTCCGCGCCAAGACGCCCGCCCCCGGCAACTGCGACAACCACCCCGTCCCGCACCAGCACATCGACGAGCCCGTCGACGGCCCCGTCGAACGTAGGCATCGTCGGCGCAACACCCCCCGATGCACCGACGGCCCCTACGTTCGACGCCGCCCCGCCCACCAGGCGGGCGTTCGTCAGGAGCAGGGGTGCGGCGCCGGTCATGCCTCGCCGTCCCGGCGGCGGTCGAGCTCGGCGCGCACCTCGGCCGCGAGCGCCGGCTGCGCGTAGTGCGGGTCCGACTCCAGCGCCGTCACGACGCGTTCCACCACCTCGCGCGGCTTGTCCTGGCTCAGCTTGGCCTTGCCCTGCCAGCGGACGACGCGCAGGCGAAACCCAGCGGCGCCCTTGGCGATGCGGTGCGCGTACTCCTCGACGCCCGGCAGCCGTACGGGCGAGGGCATGACCGACTCGTACCGGTCCACGGTGTCGGACAGCACGCCGTACGACTCCTCCGGCCCGAGCAGCTCGACGGTGCACCACAGGTGCACGGCGAGGTAGTCCCAGGTGGGCACGGCCGGCGTCATCTCGTACCAGCCGGGCGAGACGTAGCCGTGCGGGCCCTGCACGATGAGCAGCGACTGGCGCCCGCTGTCCAGCGCGTGCAGCACCTCGTCGGGCCGGCCGACGTGGGTGAGCAGGCTCATCGGCTCCCCCGGCGGCGTGTCCTCCAGCAGGACCGGCAGGTGGGAGGCGACCGGGGCGCCGTCGTCGGCCACCGAGACGAGGGTGGCCCAGCCGTGGGTGCGGACCAGGTCGCGCACGCGGGCCTCGTCCTGGATCTCGTAGTCGCTCGTGTGGATCACAGGGCCATCGAACCACCAGGGAGGGCCCCTCCGGGACCCGTCCCGTGTGACCGCCGCGTAAAACTTTCATTTCCTTCTGAAACTTCATTGACCTCGATCGGCGGGGTGCGCTCAACTGTTCGCCACCCGAGCAGGACCCGGTGCGCGAGAGCGCGCTACCCGTGGAGGAACCATGAACCCGAGACTCCGGCCTCTCCCCCTTGCGACCGCCCTCGCCCTGACCCTCGCCCTGTCCGCCTGCGGTTCGGCAGGCGCCGACGACGACGCCGCCGGCACCGGCGGCGGCTCGATCAGCGTGGCCGTCACCGACCCGATCCAGACGATCCCCGCCCGGCAGACCGTGGCCTACGACCTCAACATGGCCGTCTGGTCCCCGCTGACCTGGGTCGACGCCGACGGCGAGCTCACCTACGTGGCCGCCGAGTCGATCGAGTCGGACGACGCCACCACCTGGACCGTCACCCTGCGCGACGGCTGGACGTTCCACGACGGCACGCCCGTGACCGCGCAGTCGTACGTCGACTCCTGGAACGCCGTCGCCTACGGGCCCGACGCGTTCGAGAACTCCGGCCAGCTCGCCGGCATCGCCGGGTACGACGACCTGAACCCCGCCGAGGGCGACCCGGAGACCTCCGAGATGTCGGGCCTGGCCGTCACGGACGACCTGACGTTCACCGTGACGCTGGACGGCCCCGACGGCCAGTTCCCGATGCAGGTCAGCCAGGCGCAGACCGCCATGTACCCGATGCCGGCCTCCGCCCTCACGGACATGGACGCCTACAACACGCACCCCGTGGGCAACGGCCCGTTCCAGGTGGTCGGCGACTACGTGGAGAACGAGCCGATCGAGACCGAGGCCTACGCCGACTACCAGGGCACGGCCCCCACGGTCGACGCCATCACGTTCGTGCCGTACGCCGACGCCACCACCGCCTACACCGATGTCCAGGCGGGCAACATCGACGTCGCGAGCGTGCCCGCGGCCCGGCTGCCGCAGGCCGACGCCGACTTCGCGGACCGCCTGTACACGTTCGACGCGCCCGGCATCTCCTACCTCGGGCTCCCGCTGTGGGACGAGCGGTACCAGGACGTGCGCGTGCGGCAGGCCATCTCGATGGCCATCGACCGCTCGACCATCTCCGACGTCGTCTACGGCGGCCTGTACACCCCGGCCACGGCGTTCACGCCGGCCGTCGAGGCGGGCACGCCCGAGGGCATCTGCGCCGAGTTCTGCGAGTACGACCCGGCCGCCGCGAAGGCCCTGCTGGACGAGGCCGGCGGTTTCGACGGCACCATCGACATCTACTTCCCGGGCGGCATCGGCCTCGACGAGCTGTACAAGGCCATCGCCAACCAGCTGCGGCAGAACCTGGGCGTCGAGGCCGTCGCCACGCCGAGCGCCGACTGGGCCGAGTTCTCCGAGAAGCGCACGGCCGGGGACATCGACGGGCCGTTCTTCTCCCGCTGGGGCGCCCTGTACCCCAGCCAGCAGAACACGCTGCGCTCGTTCTACGTCGAGAACGGCGGCTGCCCCAACTGCATCCCGTACTACGAGGACGACGTCGCCGAGCTGATCGCCGACGCCGACGCCGAGGCCGACCCGACGGCGGCAGGCGAGGCGTACGCCGCGGTGCAGGAGCGGCTGCTGGAGGACTTCCCGGCGCCGCCGCTGTTCTTCGAGACCTACTCCTACGTCACCTCGGAGCGCGTGGCCGAGCTGCCGACGTCGGCGGTCGGCAACCCGACCTTCAGCGCCGTCGTCCTCACCGAGGGCGCATGAGCACCACCGCCACCGGGGCGCTCGACGCGGGCCTGCTCGACGACGTGCTCGACCGGGCCCGCGCCGTCCCCCCGATCAGCGACTTCCCCACCGTCGACGCGCTCCTTGACTGGTTCTCGGCCCTGGCCGACGACCACCCCGCGCTGGTGCGCCGCCGGCGCGTGGGTACGTCGCGGCTCGGGGAGCCCATCGAGATGTTCTCGGTGGGCGACGGCCCGCGGCCGCACCTGCTCTTCGCGGGCGTGCACCCCAACGAGCCCATCGGGTTCCGCACGCTCCAGCACCTGGCCGCCGAGCTGGTGACCGACGCCGAGCTGCGCGCCGCGACCGGCGCCACGTGGCACCTCGTGCCGTGCATCGACCCGGACGGCACCCGGCTGAACGAGTCCTGGTTCGGCGACCCGGCCGACCGCGCCGCCTACGCCCGGGGCTTCTACCGCCCGGCGCCGGCGGAGCAGGTGGAGTGGACGTTCCCGTTCGCCTACAAGGGCGCGTACTTCGACGACGTGATCCCGGAGACGCAGGCGCTCATGCGCCTGATCGACGAGCTGCGGCCCGAGCTGATGGTCAGCCTGCACAACGCCGAGCTGGGCGGCGTGTACTACTACCTCAGCGAGGACCTGCCGGACGCCGTCGGGCCGCTGCACGCGGTGCCCGCCGCGCTCGGGCTGCCGCTCGACACCGGCGAGCCGGAGTCCCCCGCCCTGGAGCGGCTGGCCCCCGCGATCTACCGGGCCGGCTCGACCCGGGACGAGTACGACTACCTGGAGTCCCTCGGGTTCGACGCCCCCACCATGGTGGGCGGCGAGGGATCGGCGGCCTACGCGCGGCGGCACGGGACGGTCTCCCTGATCGCCGAGCTGCCGTACTGGTCGCACCCGTCGGCGGACGACACGAGCGAGTCCGACGCCGACTACGCCGACGTGGTGCGCACCAAGGCCGAGGCCCTGGTCGAGCTCGGCGGCACGCTGACGGCGCTGCTGGAGGAGGCACGCGGGGACCTCACGCTGCGCAGCCCGTTCCTGCGGGCGAGCGAGTCCTTCGTACCGATGATGACGTCGGCCGGCACCAGCGAGCTCGTGCGCGCCGGGCGGCTGGCGTCCCGGGCCGCGACGGGCGCCGAGGTGTTCAGCAACGAGGAGGTGGTCCGGATGTTCCGGCTGCGGTTCGGCGGCATGCTGGTCCGCGCCCTGGAGGCCGAGGCCACCGCCGGGCTGGCCACGGCGCGGCTGCGCCGGGTGCACGCCCGCGCCCGGGACCTGTACGACGGCTGGCTGGCCGACGCCCAGGCCGTGACCGGCCTGGAGGTGCTGCCGGTCGAGCGGCTCGTCGGGGTGCAGTACGGTGCCACGCTGGCGATGTCGCACGTGCTGGCGGCGCGCGGATGACCCGGCGCGTCACCCGGCGCCTGGTCGACCTGCTCGTGGTCTTCCTCGGCGTCACGCTGATCATCTACCTCATGGTGTTCGCGCTGCCCGGGGACCCGATCGCCGCGCTCGGCGGCGACCGGCCCCTGGCGCCCAACGTGGTGGCCGAGCTGCGCGAGCGCTACCACCTGGACGAGCCCGTGCTGCAGCAGTACCTGCGCTACCTCGGCGGGCTGCTCCAGGGCGACCTGGGCACCACGTTCCAGGGGCAGTCCGTGGCCGACCGGATGGCCCTGCGCTGGCCCGTGACCATCACCCTGGCGCTGACGGCCTGGGGCATCGAGGTGCTGCTCGGGGTGCTGCTCGGCCTGGTCGCCGGGCTGCGCGCCGGCGCCGTCAGCGACCGCCTGGTCCTGGCCGGCACCGTGGTGGCGACGTCGATCCCGGTGTTCGTGCTCGCCGTCTCCGCCCAGCTCTGGCTGGGCGTGGAGCTCGCCTGGTTCCCCGTCGCGGGCACGAGCGCGGGCTGGCCGACGGCGTACCTGCTGCCCGCCGCGGTCATCGCCGTGTTCGGGCTCGCCTCCGTGGCCCGCCTGATGCGCGGTTCCGTGGTGGACACGCTGCGCACCGACTTCGTGCGGACGCTGCGGGCCAAGGGCCTGCGCGAGCGCCAGGTGGTGGGGGTGCACGTGCTGCGCAGCTCCGCGATCCCGGTGCTCACGTTCCTCGCCATCGACCTCGGGTACCTGCTCGGCGGCACCGTGGTGGTCGAGGGCGTGTTCAACCTGCCCGGCGTCGGGCAGCTCCTGTTCCAGGCGATCCGAGCCCACGAGGGGCCCACCATCGTGGGCGTGTCCACGGCGCTCATCCTCGTGTTCCTGGTGACCAACCTGCTGGTCGACCTGCTCGCCTCCGTCCTCGACCCGAGGATCCGCCATGAGTGAACCCCTGCCCGCCGCCCCCGCCGCGACGGGACCCGCCGCCCCAGGGAGCCCGGCCCCCGCCACCGCACCGGCCGTCGCCCGGCGCGGCGTCTGGCGCACCCTGCGCCGTCGTGCGCTGTTCTGGGTGTCCGCGGCCGTGCTGGCCGTGCTCGGCCTGGTCGCGCTCGTCCCGTCGGCGTTCGCCGGCTGGTTCGGCCACCCCGACCCGCGGGCCTGCGACCTGGCCTCCAGCGCCCTGCCGCCCGGCGGCGGGCACGTGCTGGGCACCGACGTGCAGGGCTGCGACGTGTGGGCCAACGTCGTGTTCGGCACCCGCGCGTCGCTGACCGTGGGGCTGCTGTGCACCGCCGTCGCGCTGGCCGTCGCGCTCGTGGTCGGCACGCTCGCCGGGTACTACGGCGGCTGGCTCGACCGGGTCGTGGCCCGGCTGACCGACGTGTTCCTCGGCTTCCCGTTCCTGCTCGGCGCCGTGGTGGTGCTGACGTCGGTGGGCTCGCGGTCCGCCGTGTCCGTGGCCCTGGTGCTGGCGCTGTTCTCGTGGCCCACCATGGCGCGGCTGGTGCGCGGCTCGGTGCGCACGGTGCGCGACGCGCCCTACGTGGAGGCGGCCCGCGCCATGGGCCTGCCCGACCGGCGGATCATCGCGCGCTACGTGCTGCCCAACGCGCTCGGCCCCGTGCTGGCCGTGGCGACCATCATGGTGGGCAGCGTGATCGTGGCCGAGTCCACCCTGACGTTCCTCGGGCTGGGGCTCAACGCGCCGTCGATCTCGTGGGGGCTGCAGCTGTCCAGCGCGCAGTCCTACTTCCAGACGTCGCCGCACATGCTCGTGGCACCCGCGACGGTCCTGACCATTACGGTGCTCGCCATGATCACCCTGGGTGACGTGCTGCGCGACGTGCTCGACCCGAGGGGTCGCTCGTGAACCCGGATCCTAGGGTGGGCCCATGAGCAGCCACACCCCCGCTGACCAGCCCACGGACTCGTCCACGGACCAGTCCACCGCCCAGCCCGCCGACGGCGTCGACGAACCCGTGCTCGACGCCGCCGCGGAGCACTTCGTGGAGCAGTTCGCCCTGACCTGGGGGGCGTCGCACAGCCCGCGCATGGAGGGCCGGATCGTCGGCCTGCTCATGATCGTGGACCGGCCGTACCTGTCGTCGCAGCAGATCGCGAAGCTGCTCAAGGCCAGCGCCGGCGCCGTCTCCACGAGCACCCGGCGCCTGGTCGAGACCGGGTTCGTCAAGCGGCACGCGGTGCTCGGCGACCGCCAGCACTACTTCCGCGTCGAGGACGACATCTGGGGCAGCTTCCTCGCGAGCGAACGGGCCTACCTGGGCCACCTGCGCAACGTGATCGACGACGGGCTCGCCATCGCGGGCGAGGCCGACGGCCCGCACAAGCGACTCGTCAACGCGCGCAACTACATGGAATGGCTTGCCGGGTACCACCGCAAGATGCTCGCCGACTGGGAGGCGTACCGCGACGCCCAGCCGGCGGACGGAACAGGAGAACCGTGACCGACGCCGCCCCCGACTCCGCGCTCGCCACCGCCACCGCCTCCGGTCCGGACCCCGCGCCCGGCCCGGCGCCGGTCCTGGAGGTCCGCGACCTGACCGTCACCTTCCGGGTCGACGACGGCCACGCCCCCGACGTGCACGCGGTGCGCGGGGTGTCGTTCGACGTGCTGCCGGGCGAGGTGCTCGCCGTCGTCGGCGAGTCCGGCTCGGGCAAGAGCGTCACGTCGCTCGCCCTGCTCGGGCTGCTCGGCCGGCACGCCACGGTGGGCGGCAGCGCCCGCCTCGGCGGCGCGGGCCGCGAGCCCGTGGAGCTGATCGGCCTGGAGCGCCGCGCGCTGCAGGACGTGCGCGGGCGGCGCGTCGCGATGGTCTTCCAGGACTCCGCGGGCGCGCTGGACCCGGTGTTCACCGTCGGCTTCCAGCTCGACGAGATGCTCAGGCGGCACGCACCGGACCTGACGCGCGCGCAGCGCCGGGAGCGGGCCGTGGAGCTGCTGCGCATGGTCGAGCTGCCCGACCCGGCCGAGCGCCTGAAGTTCTACCCGCACCAGTTCTCCGGCGGCCAGGCGCAGCGCGTGATGATCGCGATGGCGCTGGCCTGCGACCCCGAGGTGCTGCTCGCGGACGAGCCGACCACCGCGCTCGACGTCACCGTGCAGCGCGAGGTGCTGGACGTGCTGCGGCGGCTGCGGGAGCGGGTGTCCACCTCGATCGTGCTGATCACGCACGACATGGGCGTGGTCGCCGACCTCGCGGACCGCGTGGTCGTGATGCGCGGCGGCGAGGTGGTCGAGACGGCGCCCGTGCGGCAGCTCTTCGCGGCGCCGCGCGCGGCCTACACGCGGGAGCTGCTGGCGGCCGTGCCCCGGATCGGCACGCCCGACCGGGCCAGCGGCGCGGCCGGCGCCGAGCGGCCGGCGCTGGCGTTCGAGGACCTGGTGGTGGAGTACCGCGACCGGCGGGGCCGCGCGGTGCGCGCCGTCGACGGCGTGACGCTGGCCGTGCGGCCCGGCGAGATCGTGGCGCTGGTGGGCGAGTCCGGCTCCGGCAAGTCGTCCATGGGGCGCTGCGCGCTGGGGCTGGCGCCCGTCACCTCCGGGTCGGTCGAGGTGGTCGGCACCCGCCCCGGTCACGATGCCCCGAAGGCGGTCCGGGCGGCCCGGGCCCGGATCGGGGTCGTGTTCCAGAACCCCGCGGCGTCGCTCAACCCGCGCTACTCGGTCGGCGAGTCCGTGGCCGAGCCGCTGCGGGTGCACGCGGGCCTGCGCGGCCCCGAGCTCGAACGGCGCACCGCCGAGCTGCTGGAGAGCGTGGAGCTCCCGGCGTCGTGGGTGTCCCGGTACCCGCACGAGCTCTCGGGCGGCCAGCTCCAGCGCGTCTCGATCGCCCGGGCCATCTCGCTGGGCCCGGACCTGCTCATCGCCGACGAGCCGACGTCGGCCCTGGACGTGTCCGTGCAGGCCACCGTGCTGGAGCTGTTCCGCCAGGTGCAGCAGTCCCTCGGCTTCGCGTGCCTGTTCATCAGCCACGACCTCGCGGTGGTGGACGAGCTCGCGGACCGCGTCGCCGTCCTGCACCAGGGCCGGCTGGTGGAGTCGGGCCCGCGGGCCCGGGTGCTCGGCAGCCCGGAGCAGGAGTACACGCGGCGCCTCCTGGCGGCGGCCCCGGTCCCGGACCCGGAAACCCAGGCGGCCCGCCGGGCAACGGCGGGCTCAGCCACGGTGGGCTGAGCAGACTGACGGAGATTCAGCAGGCGTTCCCCGACCGCGTGCACCCCGCTGACGGTAGGGGAACGCCTGCTGAACCGGGGCCAGTACCGTCAGGCGACATCGGGTCGTGATCTGCGGTCCATCCGGGCTTAAGGCGTGGGCCCTACCTTGCCGACGTGTCTCACCTTCACCCCCCGGGCCCTGCCGCTCCGACCGTGCGGGTCGGCGCGGTCGACGGCCTCCGCGGGCTCGCCCTGCTCCTCGTGGTCGCGTTCCACCTCTTCGGCCAGGGCCGGGTCTCGGGCGGCGTGGACGTGTTCCTGGTGCTGTCCGGGTACTTCGCGACCGGGGCGCTGCTGCGCCGGGCCGAGGGCGGCACGCTCCGGCTCGCGGCGCACTACGCCCGCACCCTCGCGCGGCTGCTGCCCGCGGCGCTCGTGGTGCTCGCCGCGGTCACGGTCGCCCTGCTCGCGCTCGCGCCCCGGCTGCGCTGGTCGGCGGGGCTGCGCGAGGTCGGGGCGTCGGCGACGTCCTGGCAGAACTGGGAGCTGGTGAGCTCCTCGCTGGCCTACGGCGCCGCCGGGCCCGACGCCAGCCCGCTGCAGCACTTCTGGTCGCTCTCGGTGCAGGGGCAGTTCTTCGCCGTCTGGCCGCTGGTGGTGCTCGGCCTGGTCGCCGTCGCCCGACGCCGCGCGCGGGCCGGGCGCACCCGCCTGACCCCGCGCGGCCTGGTGACCACGGTGACGGCCGCGGCCACAGCGGCGTCGTTCGCGTACGCGCTGTGGCTCGTCGAGGTGGACCAGCCGGTCGCGTACTTCAGCACGTTCACGCGGTTCTGGGAGATCGGCGTGGGCGCGCTGCTCGCGCTCACCCTGCCGCGGGCGGTCGGAGCGGCGACGCGGCGGGCCTCCTCCCGGCCGGGCTCCTTCGCCACGGGCCCGGCCCGGACGTGGGCCGGGTGGGCGGGGCTCGCCCTGGTCGTCGGGTCGGGTTTCGTGGTCGACGGCGCCGACGTGTTCCCCGGCGCCTGGGCCCTCGTCCCCGTGGGCGGGGCAGCGCTGGTCCTGGCGGCGACCGTCCCCGGGCCGGTCGGCTCGGTCCCCGGGCCGACGACGGCGGCCGCCCCGGGCCCGGCGTCGGCCGGGGAGCCCGCGCGACCCCGGGGCGTCGAGCTCCTGCTGGACAGCGCCCCGCTGCGCCTGGGCGCCCGCGTCTCCTACGCGCTGTACCTCTGGCACTGGCCCGTGCTGGTGTTCTGGCTGCTGACCACGGGCTACCGGCACGCCGGCCCGCTCGCCGCCGGCGCGATCCTGGCCGTCTCGGCAGCCCTCGCCTGGCTCACCACGCGCTACGTGGCCGAGCCGCTGCTCGCGCACGTCACGCGCCGGCTGGCCGCACGCCGGGCCGCGCGCTCCGGCCCGGCCCCGGCCGACCGCACGAGCGACCTGACCGGCCGGGCCGGCGCCCTGCCGTCGGGCCGGCGCACCCTCGCGGTGCTGGCGGGCGCCGCAGTGCTGGTGCTCGGCGGCGCCCAGGCCGCGGCCACAGCGCACGACGAGACGGTGCGGCAGAACGTCACCGACCTGCTCGCACCGTCGCCCGACCACCCGGGCGCCGCGGCGCTCGTCCCGGACCGGTCCGCCGCCCAGGCGCCGGACGTCCGGGCGCCGGACACCCCGGCCCCGGACGACCCGGACGCCCCAGCCGGCGGGGACCGAGCCGCCCAGCACCCGGCCCCACCAGACCCCGCGGTCCCGCCGGTCCCGTTCCGGCCAGCCACCTGGGTCGCCTACGACGACCACCCCGACCGCCCCGACTGCGCGCAGGGCGGCGACCGGTCCGAGCTGCTGGAGTGCGTGGTGGTGGACCAGGCCGACCCGGCCGCCGTCGTCTACCTCGCCGGGGCGTCGCACGAGCAGCAGTACGAGGAGGCGTTCGCCGCGCTCGCCCGGGAGCACGGCTGGGAGCTGCGGGAGATGCTCAAGCACGGCTGCCGCCTGGCCATCCCGGACGACGGCGAGCAGACGGCCGGGCCGGTGCCGCCGCCGTCGTGCGTCGCGTGGAACGAGCGGGCGCTGGCCGCTCTGGTGGCGGCCCGCCCGGACGTCGTCGTCGTGGTGGGGAGCCGCACCTACGAGGACGGCGCCCCCGAGGAGGTGCTGCCCGGTCAGGTCGGGGCGTGGCGCGCCCTGGCGGACGCCGGGATCCGCGTGGTGACCGTCCGCGACAACCCGCGGTTCGAGTGGTTCGTGCCCGAGTGCCTCGACCGCGCCGACGTCCCGGAGGACTGCGCGCGGCCCCGGGCCGAGCAGCTCGCCGCAGTCTCGCCCGTGCCGACGGCGCCCGGCGTGCCCGCCACCGCGGTCCACCTGGACCTCAGCGACGCCGTCTGCGGGCCCGAGGTGTGCGAGCCGGTGGTCGGGAACGTGCTGGTCTACCGCGACGACGACCACCTGACCAGCACGTACGTGCGTACTCTCGCGCCCGTCGTGGGACGACAGCTCCGGTCCGGCGCACCCTGGCTCTTCGAGAGCGGGCGGGGCGCCGGACCGGGGTGACCGTCACAGGGCCTGGGGCAGCACCTTGCGCAGCCGGTCGGTGAGCTGGTTCACGTAGGTGGCGCTCACGTGGTCGGCGTCGCGGTAGACCAGCACGTTCCCGATCACCGCGTGGCAGGTCTTCTCGTCGCAGAAGTAGTCGGTGAAGTCTCCGACCCTGACCCGCGGCGCGGCCTCCAGCGCCGCCGGGACGACGTCCCGGCCGGCCAGGGCGCGGTCCCGCGACAGGTCGCACTCCGACGGGTCGGAGTAGTTCTTGTTGACGCACGCGACGGCGTCGCCGCGCGCGCCCGGCGTGTCGCGCAGCACGACGACCTGCGAGCCCTGGTCGCCGAGCTCGTTCCAGACCTCGGCGAGGCCCGCCGCGCCCGCGAACTCCTCCGAGCCGCGCGCCACGAACCTGTTCGACTCGTGGTAGGTGGTGACCACCAGGTCGGGCGCGCTCTCGCGCAGCTCGACGCGCGTCTGCGCGTTGGCCTCGTTGCAGGCATCGACGTAGGACTCGTCGCCGGTCTGGCTGTCGGCGGAGTACGGGCACGCGGAGTGCAGGTAGGTGACCACGCGCCAGCCACGCTCCTCGGCGACCGTGATGATCGGCTCGGTGAGCACCGCGGCGTGGGAGTCGCCCACCACGGCGACGGTCGCCGTCGGGTTGTCGGTCACGCCGAACTCGCACCTGGTCGTCTCGGTGGCCGACTGCCCCGACTGGCACTCCCTGACCTCGGGGTCCAGGTCGTCGGCGGCCTTGATCGGGTTCGGCGCGATCCCGGTGAGCCCGTCGACGAACGGCGCGAAGTCCTGCTCGATCCCCTTCGGGACCGTCACGGCCGCGTCGACCGCCTGGGCGTTGGCGTCCCACCGTTCGACGATGCCCTGCAGCTTCCACGGCATCGTCAGGGTGAGCGCGGCCACCAGCAGCATCGCGACGAGGGAGGCCACGAGCAGGCGTCCGTCGGCCCGGAACCAGCGGATCGACCGGACCGGCTGCTCCACGAGGACGTAGCTGGCGATCGCCATGGCGAACGAGGCCAGGAGGATCACCATGACGTCGGTGAACTTGGGGCTACGTCCGGTGTAGACGCCGAAGAACACGATCACCGGGAAGTGCCACAGGTACAGCGAGTACGAGATGTCGCCGATGCGCTGCACGCCCCACGACTCGGTGACCGTGCGCAGCGAGCCCGGGCCCGAGGTGCGGCCCGCCAGGATCACGGCGCACGCGCCCAGCACGGGCGCGAGGGCGGCGAAGCCGGGGAACGGGGTGCCGTCGTTGAGCACGCAGGCCGCCGCGACGATGGTCGCGGCGCCGAACACGGCCATCGTGTTGCGCAGCGGGCCGAGGCGCTGCGTGTCCTTGATGAGCAGCGCCAGGATGCCGCCGGCGGCGAGCTCCCAGACGCGGGTCAGCGTCGAGTAGTAGGCCACCGGGTCGCCGGCGAGCGACTGCCAGACGCCCCAGACGAAGGAGGCGGCGAGCACCGCGCCGAAGACGACGAGCAGGATGCGGCGCAGCGTCTCGGGGTTCTTCACCATCCGGCCGCCGCGCGCACCGCCCCAGATCCCGACCGCCAGCAGCACGAGCAGCGGCCAGACCAGGTAGAACTGCTCCTCCACGCCCAGCGACCAGAAGTGCTGGAAGGCGGTGGGGTCGTTGCTGGCCGCCTGGTAGTCGACGGCGTCGGCCGCGAGCGCCCAGTTCTCGACGTAGAGCACGGAGGCGAGCGCCTGCCGCCACCAGATCGCCACGAGGTTGGGCGGCAGCACGACGAGCGAGATCAGGATCGTGGCCACGGTGGCGACCAGGGAGGCCGGCAGGATGCGCCGGGCGCGGGCGGCCCAGAACTTCTTGAGGCTCACCGAGCCCGTGGTCGAGACCTCGCGCCACAGGTGGCCCGTGATGAGGAACCCGGAGATCACGAAGAAGACGTCTACGCCGATGTAGCCGCCCGGGAGAACCTCGGGGTCGATGTGGTAGATCACCACGAGCAGCACTGCGAGAGCTCGCAGTGCCTGGACCTCGGGACGGAACTTGCGGGGGCGGACGGGAGCCTCAGCGGCCCGGTCGTCCGGCGTGGCGGCAGCAGGTGCCGTCGTCATAGCCGTCATGGAGTGTCAGGCTCTATCGTCTCGGGGCCAAGGACGGTCGCCACTGTGCCACAAAACAACTGGGTGAGAAAGTTCGCGTTTCGTGCCTGTTTCTCTTGTGCGGATCCGATGGCGATCCTGGTCAGGACGCGTAGGTTGCCCGAGGGGTCCCGCTCGGGGACCCCTCGATCACAGGAGCGTGAACCATGCGGAACTCCCACTCCCGTAGAGCAATCGCCGTCGCCGCGGCGGCGACGCTCACCCTCACCGCGCTCGGCGGCGTCGCCGCGTCGGCGGCCGACGAGCCGGAGTCGACGCCGGTCCCGATCGTCACGCCGGACGGTGCCTTGTTCTCCTACGTCGTGAACACGGAGCGGGCCGGTGCGGCCCAGGCGGCGCTGGCCACCAAGGCCGTCAAGCGGGCCGACGGCGTCGTCGTGCAGAGCTGGCCGCAGATCGGCGTCGTCGTGGTGCACTCGGCCAACGGCTCGTTCCGCCAGGACGTGGTGCGCGCGGACCGCCTCGGCGTCATCGAGTCGGTGGGCGCCACCCGCACCGTGTCCCCCACCGAGGGCACGCCGGGCGCGGACGCCCCGGCGGGCGCGAAGGAGAGCCGGTCGGTGGTGGGCAAGGGGCAGAAGGACTCCGTGGGCGGCACGGTCGACGGGCCGTCCCGCTCCGCGGCGGACGACCCCGACCCGGGCGAGGTGACGCAGTGGGACATGGAGATGATCAAGGCCGACCAGGCCATCGAGATCAACCCCGGGTCGTCGCGCGTCACGGTGGGCGTGCTGGACTCCGGCATCGACGCCGCGCACCCCGACCTGGCCTCCCAGGTCGACGCCGACCAGTCCGTGAACTGCACCGACGGCGGCCGGCCCGACCTGTCGGCAACCGGCTGGCTGCCCACGACGTCGGACCACGGCACGCACGTGGCCGGCACCATCGCCGCGGCGCAGAACGGCACCGGCATCGTGGGCGTCGCCCCGGGGGTCAAGCTGGCCTCGGTCAAGGTCGTCAACGACGACGGCTACATCTACCCGGAGTACGCGGTCTGCGGCTTCGTGTGGGCCGGCCTGGAGCGCATGGACGTCACGAACAACTCGTACTACGTGGACCCGTTCATGTACTGGTGCTCGGACCAGCCCGACCAGGCGGCCGCCAAGGAGGCCGTGCGCCGCGCGGTGGAGTTCTCGACCGACCGCGGCGTGGTGCACGCCGCCGCCGCGGGCAACGCGTCGACCGACCTGGCGAACAACACCACGGACAACTCCAGCCCGAACGACTCGGCGGCGGTGCAGCGGACCATCAACTCCGGCTGCGAGGACATCCCGACCGAGTTCGACGGCGTCGTCTCCGTCTCGTCGCTGACCCAGGCGGGCAACCTGAGCTCGTTCTCGAACCGCGGCCTCGGCAAGATCGACGTCTCGGCCCCGGGCAGCTCGATCCTGTCGACCGAGCTCGACGGCACGTGGGGTCTGAAGAGCGGCACGTCGATGGCGTCGCCGCACGTCGCGGGCGTGCTGGCGCTCCTGAAGTCGGCGCACCCGCGCTGGACGCCGGCCAAGCTGGAGGCCGCCGTGCGCGCCCAGGCCGACGACCACGAGTGCACCACCACGACGGCCGGGCCGGCCTGCGTGGGCACGTCGGCGGAGAACAGCTTCTACGGTGACGGCATCGCCGACGCCCTGGACGCGGTGACCGCCCGCAAGTAGGGATCCGGTTCACCGGTGGTCGAGCTGGTCGAGACCTGCACAGGTCTCGACAAGCGCGACCCCCCGGGGGGCAGTAATGCCCGCCGGCGGTGCCGATCATACCGGCCGCGCCCGGCGTG